>NZ_JBEXLP010000026.1:0-89177 GCF_040610035.1 Streptomyces sp. NPDC004542 | reverse complement strand
TGTGGGGGGGGGGTGGGGGGGGCGGGCGGGGGGGCCGCCCCGCCCCCCCCCGCCCCCCCAACGACGGCGCCCCGGACAGGTCGACCCGCAGCACCAGCGTGTTGAGGAAGAGACCGACCAGGTCCTGGAGCTGCGCGCGGTCGCGCCCCGCCACCGGGAAGCCCACGGCGACGTCGCGCCGGCCGCTCCAGCGGCCGAGCAGGACGGCGTGCGCGGCCAGCAGGGCCATGAAGGGGGTGGCGCCGTGCTGCCGTGCGAGCGCGGTCAGCCGCCGGGCGGTGCCGGCCGGCACGGCGAGCGGCGCCAGCCCGCCCGCCGCGTCGCGTACGGCGGGGCGGGGGCGGTCGGTGGGCAGTTCCAGGGGCGGCAGTCCGGCCAGCCGCTCGCGCCAGTGGTCCAGCGGGCGGCGCAGTGCCGCGCCGGAGAGCCGTTCGCGCTGCCAGAGCGCGAAGTCGGCGTACTGCACCGGTGGTTCCGGCGAGCGGGGCGGCCGCCCGGCGAGCGCGTCCTCGTAGCGTTCCGCGAGCTCGCGGACCAGGACGTCCTCGGACCGCCCGTCGCAGGCGATGTGGTGGACGGTGAGCAGCAGGACGTGCTCCCGCTGGTCCAGCCGGGCCAGTACGGCGGAGAACACCGGGCCCTCGGCGAGGTCGACCGGCCGGCGCGCGCCGGTGGCCAGGGCGGCGATCCGGGCGTCCGCGGCCGCCCGGTCGAGTGCGCCGAGGTCCTCCTCGTCGAGCGGGACGCTCCCCGGCTCGTCGACGATCTGCACGGGCTCGCCGTCGGCCACCGGGTAGCGGGTCCGCAGCACCTCGTGCCGGTGGAGGATGCCGTCCAGCGCGGTGCGCAGCGCGGTCCGGTCGAGGGGGCCGCGCAGCCGGAGCGCCACGGTCATCAGGTACTCGGTGCCGCCGGGCTGGAGCCGGTCGAGGATCCACAGGCGGCGCTGGGCGAAGGAGAGCGGGAGCGGGCCGCCGCGCGGCGCGCGGGTGATCCCCTCGGCCGGGGCGGGGGCGGCTCGGCCGGCGAGGCGCCGGCGGAGCAGCTCCTGCCTCAGGTGCGCGCGGTCCTTGGTGTCGGTCATCGCAGGCCTTCCTCGGCGAGCAGGCCCGCCACTTCTTGGTCGGACAGCGCGGCGACGTCGGCCTCCACGGCCTCGGACACCGCCTCGGCAAGCCGGGCCACGGTGGTGGCCTCGAACAGCAGGCGCAGGGGCAGTTCGACGGCGAACGTCTCGCGGAGCCGGGCCAGCACCCGGGTAGCGAGCAGCGAGTGCCCGCCCAGGGCGAAGAAGTCGTCCTGGGCGCCGATCCGCTCCAGGCACAGGACCTCGGACCAGATCGCGGCGACGACCTCCTCGGCGGGGCCGCGCGGGGCGAGGTGCTCGCGGGCGCCACCGGCCAGGGCGGCCGAGGCGTCCGGGAGGGCCTTGCGGTCGATCTTCTTGCTGGCCGTCAGCGGGAACGCGTCGAGCGGCACCCACACCGAGGGGATCATGTACTCGGGCAGGAGCGCGCCCAGGTGTCCGCGCAGCTCGGCCACGTCGGGCATCGGACTGCCGGGGCGCGCCACCAGGTAGGCGACGAGCCGGCGTTCGCCCGGTGCCGTCCGCGGGGCGGTGACCACCGCCTCCTGGAGGGCGGGGTGCCGGGCGAGCGCCGCCTCGATCTCGCCGAGTTCGATGCGCAGGCCGCGGACCTTGACCTGGTGGTCGATCCGGCCGAGGAACTCGATGGTGCCGTCCGGCCGGTGGCGGGCCAGGTCGCCGGTGCGGTAGAGCCGCCCGCCGGGCTCGGTGGCGAAGGGGTCGGGGACGAACCGCTGCGCGGTGAGGTCCGGCCGCCGGTGGTAGCCGCGGGCCAGCCGGACGCCGCCGAGGTACAGCTCGCCGGGGACGCCGACGGGGACGGGCCGCAGGTCCGCGTCCAGGATGTAGGCCCGGGTGCCGGGCACGGGCCGGCCGAGCGGCAGGGCGCCGGCCGCGTCGCCCTCCGCGGGCGCCTCGGGGACGGGATGGAGCAGGCAGGTGACGGTGGCCTCGGTCGGCCCGTAGTTGCACAGGAAGCGGGCGGGCAGGCCGGTTTCGGCCCAGCGCCGCGCGTCCAGGCCGGTGACCACGTCGCTGCCGACGTTCATCAGCTTCAGCGAGTCCAGCAGGGGCAGGCCGGGCGACTCCAGGACGGCCCGGTAGTAGGAGGGGGTGATCTCCAGCACGGTGACGCCGTGCTCGGCGAGCCGGGCGGGCAGTTCGTCCGGGGTCCAGAACACCGGGTCGGCGACGACGACGGTGGCGCCGGCCACCAGGGTCGCGGCGATCTGGTCCATCGCCACGTCGAAGGTGAGCGCGGACAGCAGTGCCACCCGTTCGCCGGGGACGATCCCGTACGCGTCGGCGATCACCCGGCAGTGGTGGGCGTACGAACGGTGCTCGATCATCACGCCCTTGGGGCGGCCGGTCGAGCCGGAGGTGTAGATGACGTAGGCGAGGTTCCGCGGCCGGGCCGGGACGGGCGCCGGGCCCCCGGGTGCCGGGCCGGGGTCCCCCTGGGCGTCGGCGTCGGCCAGGACCACCCGGTGGGCGCCGCCCAGCCGGCCGGCGCACGCGCGGGTGGTGACCACGAGTTCCGGGCCGGCGTCGGCGAGCATGAGCTCCAGCCGCTCGGCGGGGTGGCCGGGGTCGAACGGCACGTACACGCCGCCGGCCTTCAGCACGGCGAGCAGCACCACCACCGCCTCGACGCCCCGCTCCAGGCAGGAGCCGACGATCGTCTCGGCGGTGACCCCGAGGGAGCGCAGGCGGGAGGCGAACCGGTCGGACAGCGCGTCGAGTTCGGCGTAGCTGACCTGCCGGTCGCCGAAGACCACGGCGACCGCGTCCGGGGCCCGCCGGACCTGACGGGCGAACAGCTCCGGTACGCACAGGTGGTGTTCGCCGGGCGGGTCGAGCACGGTGGCCCGCTCGGACTCCGGGTCGGCCCAGGCGGTGAGGGCGCGGTGCCGCTCTTCCTCGGTGAGCATGGCGAGGTCGCCGATCCGCGCGCCGGGGGCGGCGGTGATGCCGCCGATCAGGGTCAGGTAGTGGCCCGCCATCCGCTCGACGGTCTCCCGGTCGAAGAGCGCGGTCGCGTACTCGAACCAGCAGTACATGCGCCCGCCGCGCTCCTTGACGGTCACGGTGAGGTCGAACTTGGCGGTCTGAAGTCCGGCGCGGACCGGCTCCACGGCGACCGCGCCGATCCGGTCCGGGACGCCTGCCAGGTGCTGGTGCTCGAACATGATCTGGAACAGCGGGTTGCGGGAGAGGTCCCGCTCCGGCCGCAGTGCGTCGACCAGGTGCTCGAACGGGACGTCCTGGTGGGCGAAGGCGTCCAGCACCGTGCCGCGGACCTGCTCCAGCAGCTCGCCGAAGACCGGGTCGCCGCCGAGGTCACTGCGGATCACCAGGGTGTTGGTGAAGAAGCCGACCAGGTCCTCCGTCTCCTGGCGGGTCCGTCCGGCGACCGGGGTTCCCACCGCGAGGTCGTCGCGGCCGGTCCAGCGCCGCAGCAGCACCTGGAACGCGGCGAGCATCACCATGAAGGGGGTCGCGCCGTGCCGGCCGGCCAGTTCGGCGACGGCCCGGGCCACCTCGGGGGCCACCTCGACGACGACGTTGTCGCCCCGGGCGTCGCGGACCGCCGAACGGGCCCGGTCGGCGGGCAGTTCGACGGGGGTGAGGCCGGCCAGCCGGTCGCGCCAGTAGGCGAGCTGGTGGTCCAGCCGGCCGGCCCACTGCTGCTCGCGCTGCCACACCGCGAAGTCGGCGTACTGCACCGGCTGCGGGGCGTGCGGCGACGGCTCGCCCAGGGCGAAGGCCCGGTAGAAGAGGTCCAGGTCGCGCAGGCAGACGTTGGTCGACCAGGCGTCGAAGGCGATGTGGTGCAGGGTCAGGACGAGGAGGTGGTCCTCGGGGGCGGTGCGGATCAGGGTCGCCCGCAGCGGGTGTGCGTGCTCGAGGTCGAACGGCCGGCGGGCCAGCTCCTCGACCAGGGTCCGGGCCCGGTGCTCGGGGTCGGGGGCGCCCGTCAGATCGGTCAGGGTGAAGTCGACCGGACCCGCGGGGTCGACGACCTGGACGGGCTCGCCGTCCTCGGAGCGGTACCTGGTCCGCAGCACCTCGTGCCGTTCGGACAGCGCGTCCAGCGCGTGGCGCAGCGCCACGGTGTCGAGCACTCCGGTCAGCCGCAGCGCCAGCGGGACGACGTACTCGCAGGTCCCGGGCTCCAGCTGGTCGAGGAACCACATCCGCTGCTGGCCGAACGACAGCGGCAGCGGGCGGTCCCGGCCCGCCGGCCGGACGGCGTCCGGATCGGTGTCCGGGTCCGCCTCCGGGCCGGCGCCGGCCCCGGTGACCCGGGCGGCCAGCGCGGCCACCGTCCGCGCCTGGAACAGCTCGCCGACGGTCAGTTCGGTACCGAAGGCGCGCCGCAGCCGCAGCACGAGTTTGATCGCGAGCAGGGAGTGGCCGCCCAGCAGGAAGAAGTCGTCCTCGGCGCCGACCCGTTCGACGCCGAGGACCTCGGCCATCAGCGCGGCGACGGCCTCCTCGGCGGCGGTGCGCGGGGCCTGCCGGGCCGCCGCGGCGGGCCGGCCGGGTTCGGTGGCCGCCGGCAGCCGGCGGCGGTCCACCTTTCCGTTCGGCGTGAGCGGCAGTCCGGCGAGTTCGACGACGGCGGACGGCAGCATCGCCTCCGGCAGCGCGGCGGCCAGGTGGGCGCGCAGCGCCTCCGGGTCGATGCGCTCCCCCGCCGCGGGCACCGCGTACGCGGTCAGCCGCGCGTCGCCCGCGTCGGACCGGTGCACGGCCACCACGGCGGCGGCCACCGACGGGTGGGCCGCCAGCCGGACCTCGATCTCGCCGGGCTCGATCCGCACTCCGCCGATCTTGACCTGGTCGTCGACGCGTCCGACGTACTCCAGTGCGCCGTCCGCGCGGCGTCGTACCAGGTCTCCGGTGCGGTACCGGCGAGCGCCGGGCACGGTGGCGTCCGGGTCGGGGACGAACCGGTCCGCGGTGAGGTCGCCCCGGCCCGCGTACCCGCGGGCGAGTGCGATGCCGCCGACGTGCAGCTCACCGGTCACCCCGATGGGCACCTGCCGGCCCTCGGCGTCCACCACGTAGGTGCGTACGTTGGGCAGCGGCAGGCCGATCGGCACCAGGTCGCCGGGCTCATCCGGGTCGAAGTGCCAGGCGGTGGAGTCCACGGCGCACTCGGTGGGGCCGTAGGTGTTGACCACCTCGGCGCCGAGCGTGCGGCGCAGCCGGCCGGCCAGCCCGGCGGGCAGCGGCTCGCCCGCCGAGCACAGCAGGCGCAGCGAGGCGCAGTCGGCCAGGGCCGGCTCCTCCAGCAGCAGGCGCAGCATCGAGGGCACGCCCTGCAACACGGTGACCCGGTGGTCGAGCACGGCACGGACCATCACCGCCGGGTCGCGGTGGGCGTCCCGCGGGCCTGTCACCACCGTGGCCCCGCACACCAACGGGGAGAGGAACTCCCACAGGGCGGCGTCGAAACCGATGGTGGTCTTCTGCAGCACCCGGTCGCCGGGGCCCAGGCCGAAGCGCTCCACCGACCAGAGCACGCGGTTGCGGATCGCGGCCTCCGGTACGACGACGCCTTTGGGCCGGCCGGTCGAACCGGAGGTGTACATCACGTACGCGGCCCGCGTACCGGCGACGCCCGCCGGTTCGAGGGCCGGGGCCTCCTCGTCCGCCCGCGGCCGGACGGTGTCGAGCACGAGGGTGTCCGGGTGGGCCGGCAGCCGCCCGGCGAGTGCCTCCTCGGTGACCAGCAGGGTCACGTCGGCGTCGGTGATCAGGTGGGCGAGCCGCTCCGCCGGGTGTTCCGGGGCCAGCGGCACGTACACGCCGCCCGCGGTGAGCACCGCGAGGACGGTGGCGACCAGGTCGGTCCCGCGGTGCAGCGCGACGCCCACCGGGCTCTCCGGGCCGACGCCGCGCGAGCGCAGCACTCCGGCCAGATGCCGCACCCGGTCGGCGAGGTCGGCGTAGCGGGTCTCCCGGTCGCCGGACACCACGGCCACCGCGTCCGGGGTGGCCGTGGCCTGGGCGAAGAACAGTTCGGCGAGCGACCGGCGCGGGCGCTCGGTGCCGGTGCGGTTCCAGCGTTCGAAGGCCGCCAGCTCCGCGTCGGGGACGGTCTCCAGGTCGTGCGCGGGGGTGTCCGGGTGCTCGGCGATGGCCGTGAGCAGCCGCAGCAGGCTCGCCGCCATCCGTTCGATCCGCGCGCGGTCGAACAGCGCGGTGGGGAAGATCAGCCGGGCCGCGATCGAGCCGTCGGTGTGTTCGGACAGGTGCAGCGACAGGTCGAAGGCGGAGTGACCGGTGGCCGGCTCGACCTTCGCGACGTCGAGGCCGGGCAGCCGCAGGGGGCGGCGCTCGGCGTTGTGCAGCGCGAAGCCGACCTGGAACACCGGGTTGCGGGACGGGTCCCGCTCGGGCGCGAGGTCGGCCACCACCCAGCCGAACGGCACGTCCTGGTACTCGTAGGCGTCCAGGGTGGTCTCCCGGACCCGCGCCAGCAGGTCGAGGAAGGAGCAGCGGCCGGACAGGTCGGTGCGCAGCACCACGGTGTTGAGGAACAGGCCGATCAGCGGCTCCAGTTCGACCTGGTCGCGGTCCGAGACCGACACGCCGACGGCCACGTCGGTCCGGCCGGACCAGCGCGCGAGCAGCAGCTGGAACGCGGCCAGGTGCACCATGAACGGGGTCGCGCCCGCGTCCCGGCCGAGCACCGCCAGCCGTCCGGCCAGCTCGGCGGGGAGCGTGAACGGGACGCTCTCCCCGGCCGGGTCCCAGTGTGCCGGGCGCCGGCGGTCGGCGGGCAGCTCCAGCGGTTCCAGGCCCGCCAGCCGCTCCCGCCAGTAGCCGCGCCGCCGCTCGGCCCGCTCGGGTGCGGACGCCCAGGTGTCGCGCTGCCACCGCGCGAAGTCCGCGTACTGCACCGGTACCGCGTCGAGCGGTGACGGCCGGCCGGCCGCGAACGCGGTGCACAGCTCGTGCAGTTCCCGGGCGAGGACGCCCCAGGACCATCCGTCGAAGGCGATGTGATGGACCGTCACCAGCAGGGCGGCGTCGTCCTCGGCGAACCGGACCAGGGTCAGCCGCCAGGGTGCCTGGTCGCGCAGGTCGATCGGGGTGCGCAGCTCGGCCGCGTGGAGTTCGCGCACCCGCGCCGCGCGGTCCGCCGGCGCCGTGCCGGCCAGGTCCAGCCGGGCGAGCCGCACGGGGCCGGGTTCGTCCACGAACTGCGCCCCGGCGCCCCCCGCGGTGCCGTAGCGGGTGCGCAGCACCTCGTGCCGCGCCGAGATCTCGGTGAACGCCGCCTCCAGCAGCCGCGGGTCGAGCGGGCCGTGGATGCGGAACGCCTCGCACATCAGGTACTCGGTGGCGGCGCCGGAGCGGAGCTGGTCCAGGAACCACAGCTGTTCCTGGGCGAACGAGAGCGGGAGGCCGCTCTCACCGGCGGACATCGGTCACCTCCGCGGACGAGGCGGACCGCACGGCCGCCGAGTGGGGCTCGGCCATCGCCACGGCGATCCGGCGCGGCCCGGTGAACGGCTCCCGGGCGTGCGCCGACAGCATGTTGTCCACGAGGAGCACGTCGTCCCGCTGCCAGTCGAAGCGCCGCTGCTCGGCGCGGTAGCAGGACCGCAGGTGTGCGACGACGTCGTCCGGGACGGGCCGGCCGTCGCCGTAGTAGGTGTTGGTCGGCAGCCGTGCGTCGTCGTACATCTCCCGCAGCGCCCCGCACACCTCCTCGGCCAGCGTGGTCACGTGGAAGAAGGTGAGGTGGTTGAACCAGACCGTCTCCCCGGTCACCGGGTGGCGGTGCACCGCCCGGCGGCGCGCGCGGGTCCGCAGGCCGTCCGCGGTCCACTCGGTCTCGACGCCGTTGCGGGCGCAGTACGCCTCGACCTCGCCGCGGTCGTCCGTGCCGAAGGCCTGCCGCCACGGCACGCCGAAGCCGTCGGAGAAGTTGCGCACCACCATCCAGCCCCGGGCGGCGAACTCCTCCCGGACGGCGGGGTCGATCGCCCGGTACACCCGGCGGGTGTCGGCGAGCGGTGTGGCGCCCAGGGTGTCCGGCGGCCGCACGCAGTGGAAGAACAGGGTCAGCGGCCAGTCCGCCTGGTAGGAGTTCTCGTTGTGGAGGAAGATCTCCTCGTCCGGCGGGTAGTCGGTCGACGTGTACACCTGTCCCTTGATGGTGCTGCGCGGCGAGGACCGCTCCGCGTAGGGCAGCGGCGCGCCGGACACCGCCCGCACCGCGGCCTCGAAGCCGTCCACGCCGCCGACGTCGAAGCCGCGCAGCAGTACCGCGCCGTGTTCGAGCAGCCGGCCGCGGACGAGCGGTCGGGCGGCCGCCAGGTAGGCGGACAGGGGCGTACCGGGGCACTCGGCCGACAGCGTCAGGGGCAGGGCGGAACGCGCGTCGCGCTCCTGGGCGCGGTCGGCCGGCGCGGTCCGGAGGGAGGGGTTCGCAGTCATGCGCCTCAGCGTCGCCGCCGGGCCGTCGCCGCTCCGAGAGAACAACCGGCAGTCACCTCGGCAGCGTCGGCGCCGCGGTGACTGCGCCTCCTTCTCTGGGACCCGGGGGGACGGTTGCGGCAGGCTCTCCGGCGCCGCCACCGGTCACGTGAGGTTCGTGACGCGGCAGTTCACCCGAGGGAGGGCCCGCCGTGGCAGAGGAAGACATCGACGAGCGTACGTACCGCGTCGTCCTCAACGACGAGGAGCAGTACTCCGTCTGGCTCGCCGACCGCGAGCTGCCGCTCGGCTGGCACGCCGAGGGCACCGAGGGCACCCGGGCCGAGTGCCTGGCCCACATCGGCACCGTATGGACCGACATGCGGCCGCTCAGTCTGCGCCGGCAGATGGAGCGGGCGGCGCGCGGCTAGTGCTGTGGCCGGAAGGGTTTGCCGGGAAGCTCGCGGTGTCCGGTGCGGTGCATCGCAGGGCGGGGCGTCCCCCGCGTACGGGATGCACTCGGGTGATGCGGCGACGCGGCGAGGTGCCGCACCGGGTGTCGCGAGCCGGTGACCCTTTCCGGCCACAGCACCAGGTGTGCTGTCCGGCGGATGGGGCCGGGGGAGATCAGCGGGGCCTCGCGGTCCGGGTCCGGCGACCGACGGCAACGCGGCTGGGACGCGGCTGGGAGCGCCTCTCCGGGGGAGGGCGGGCCGCCCCCCGCGTCCCGCACATGACCCGGCGGACGGGCCCCGGCCTCCGGACGGGCCACGACTTGGAGTGTGAACAGATGACGAGCCCCGACACGAAGGCTCCGGCGGACCCGCCGGACGCGGCCCCCGCCGGTCCGGTGGTCCCGCTGCACCGCAACCGCGACTTCCTGCTGCTGTGGGGCGGCTCGGCGGTCTCCCTGCTCGGGTCGACGGCCACCACCATCGCCTACCCGCTGCTGGTCCTGGCCCTCACCGGCTCGCCGTTCGCAGCCGGGCTGGCCGGATTCGTGGCGCTGCTGCCCGCGCTGCTCCTCCCGCTGCCGGCCGGCGCCCTGGTGGACCGCCGGCCGCGCCGGCGGCTGATGATCTGGTGCGACGCGCTGCGCGCGTGCGGCGCGGCGGCCATCGCGGTCGCCTCCGCCCTGGACGTCCTCAGCCTGCCGCTGGTGCTGGCCGTGGGCTTCGCGGAGGGCACGCTCACGGTGTTCCACGGGCTCGCCGCGCACGCGGCCGTCCCCAACGTCGTGCCCCCGAGCCAGCTGTCGTCGGCCCTGTCCCGCAACGAGGCGCGGGGGCGGGCCGCCGTGATGCTCGGGACGCCCCTCGGCGGTGTGCTGTTCGGTCTCGGCCGGGCCGTCCCGTTCCTGGCCGACGCGCTGAGCTACCTGGTCTCGCTGACCGGACTGCTTTTCATCCGCAAGGAGTTCGAGGCCGAGCGGTCCGCCCGCACCGGCCGCATGGGCGAGGAGGTCCGGGAGGGCCTGAGGTGGCTGTGGCGACAGCCCTTCCTGCGCACCACCACCCTGCTGGTGGCCGGCAGCAACCTGATGTTCCGGGCGCTGTTCCTGGTCACCATCGTGCTGGCCACCGACGTCGGCGCGTCCTCGGCGGGGGTGGGTCTGATGGTCGGCGTCGCGGGCGGCGGAGGCGTCCTCGGCTCGCTGGCGGCACCGTGGTTCGCCCGCCGCGTCGCACTGGGCGCCCTGGTGATCGGGGCGAACTGGGCGTGGGCGGTGCTGATGGGCGTGATCGCCCTCAGCCGCGATCCCTTCACGCTCGCCGCCGCCTACGCCGCGATGTGGTTCGTCGGACCGCTGTGGAACGTGGCGCTCGGCAGCTACCAGCTGGTCATCACCCCGGACCGGCTGCGCGGCCGGGTGCTCGCGGGGATGAGCACGCTGTCCAACGGGGCTCTGCCGATCGGCTCGCTGCTCGGCGGTCTGCTGCTCGACTCGGCAGGCGCGCGGACCACCGCGCTGGCCCTGGCGGGGTGGATGGTGCTGATCGCCGGCGCCGCCTCCCTCGCCCGCTCCGTACGCGCCACGTCCGGCGCGCCGGCGCGCTGACCCGCCGGGCACCGGCCCGGCCGCGGCTCACGCCCGTACCGGACCAGGCCGGGCGGCGGCCGCCGCACCACCCCTCGATCCAGTGCTGACAGGAGGAACCAGCGTGTTGCGCACCATGCTCGGGCCGTGCCCCGATCCGACGGGGCGAGGCCACCATGCCGGAACCTGACGACGGGTCCGCCGGCGTCATCGGCACGATCGGCGGTACCCCGCTGGTCGAACTCGCCAAGCTCGCTCCTGGGCGGCACTTCACCACCTACGCCAAGCTGGAGGCCTTCAACCCCGGTGGCAGCATGAAGGACCGCTCGGCCCTGGAGATGCTGCGCGGGCTGATCCGGTGCGGCACCCTCGTGCCCGGCCGCTCGGTGGTCGTCGAATCCAGCTCCGGCAACCTCGGCATCGGACTCGCCCAGGTCTGCGCCTACTACGGGCTCCGCTTCATCTGCGTGGTGGACCCCCGCACCAACCGGCAGAACATCGCCGTCATGCGGGCCCTCGGCGCGGAGGTCGAGGTGGTGAGCGAGAGCGACCCGGCCACCGGCGAGTACCTGCCGGTCCGGATCCGCCGCATCAAGACGCTGGTCGCCCGCGTCCCCGGCGCCTACTGGCCCAACCAGTACGCCAATCCGCTCAACCCCGAGGCGCACCGGCGGACGATGCGCGAGATCCTGGAGGCGGTGCCGGGCGGGATCGACTACCTGTTCTGTGCGACGGGCTCGTGCGGCACCCTGCGCGGCTGCGCGGAGTACGTCCGCGACCGGCGCCTGCCGGTGACCGTGGTCGCGGTGGACGCCAGGGGGAGCGCCATCTTCGGCGGCGCCCCGACGCCCCGGCTGATCCCGGGCCACGGCGCGGCCGTACGCCCGGCGCTCTACCGCGACGGGCTCGCCGACGAGGTCGTCCATGTGACGGACCTCGACTGCGTGGTCGGCTGCCGTCGGCTCGCCGCCCGGGAGGCCGTCCTCGCGGGCGGGTCCTCCGGGGCCCTGGTGGCGGCGGTCGAGCAGCTGGCCGACCGCATACCGGCGGGCGCGCGCTGCGCGGTCGTCCTGCCCGACCGCGGGGAGCGCTACCTCGACACGATCTACGACGACGAATGGGTCGCCCGCCACTTCGGCGACGTGTCCCACCTGTGGAAGGAGACGAAGATGGCGATGAAGGAGGCATCATGCTGATCCTGGGGGCCGGCGAGGTCCACCGCGTCCTCGACGACGCCGAGGCCGAGGTCGTCGAGGCGGTGCGTCGCGCGTACCTGCTGCACGAGCGGGGCCGTACGGCCCTGCCGCACTCGGTCTTCCTCCGCTTTCCGGACGACCCGCGCAACCGGATCATCGGTCTGCCCGCCTACCTCGGGGAGGACGAGCCGGTGGCGGGCATCAAATGGATCGCCTCCTTCCCCGGCAACACCTCGCGCGGCATGGAACGCGCCTCCGCCGCGGTGATCCTCAACTCCATGGCCACCGGGCAGCCGGAAGCCCTGCTGGAGGGCTCGGTGATCTCGGCGCGGCGCACCGCGGCGAGCGCCGCCCTCGCGGCGGCGACGCTGGGCCCGCCCGTCCCCGAGACCGGCGTCTCCCTGATCGGCTGCGGCGTGATCGGGTTCGAGATCCTCGCCTACCTCCGGGCCGTCCTGCCCGGCCTCGCCGCGGTCAGCGTGTTCGACCTCGACGACGCCCGGGCGGAGCTCTTCGCCGCCCGCTGCCGGGCCCGCTGGCCCGATCTGAAGACCGAGGTCGCCTTCAGCGCCGAGGAGGCGCTCGCCGCCCACCGGCTGGTCTGCCTGGCGACCACCGCCGCCGCCCCGCACCTGACCACCGACGCCTGCCGGCCCGGCACCCTGGTCCTGCACGTGTCTCTGCGCGACCTGACGCCGGGGAGCATCCTGACCGCCGTCAACGTGGTCGACGACGCGGACCACGTGTGCCGCGAGTCGACCTCCCTGCACCTGGCCGAACAGCTCTGCGGCAACCGGGACTTCGTCGCCACCTCGATCGGTGCCGTGCTGAACGCCGAAAAGCCCTTCCGGCGCGCCGAGGACCGCGTCACCGTCTTCTCCCCGTTCGGCCTGGGCACCCTCGACCTCGCCCTCGCCGGCCTCGTCCGCCGCCGGGCCGAATCCCTGGGCCTCGGCACCCGGGTACCGGACTTCCTGCCGGCCCCCGTCGGCTGACCGGCGACCGCTGGGGCAGCGGACCGGCTCTCGGTCACCAGCCGGCCGGGGCCGGGCCGCCGTTCTCCCGCCCCTGCGGATCCGGCGGACGGTCGCGTCGGAGCTGAACGGACCGGGCGAGAGTCCGCGGCGGCACCGGGTTACCCTTGATTCCTGCGGCGATCCGATCGGCCGCGCGGCGGTGGGGCCCGCCGTACCCAACCGCGGCGGCGCCGCCAACGGTCCCTGCTTGCGATGTAGGTGCGCCCGCGGAACGACCGGGCGCTGTGCGAGTAGGAGAAGGTTCATTGGGAGAGATCCGGTCCCAGGTGCGCGACGAACCCGCCGACCCCGACGTCGATCTCCACGTGCCCGCCCAGCGGCGCGAGGTGCTGCGTGGGCAGTGGCCGGTCGTCGCCGCCGTTTCCCTGGGGGGCGCCGTGGGCGCCTCGGCCCGCTACGGGGCGTCCCTGCTGTGGCCCACCGCTCCCGGCGCGTTCCCCCTGACCACGCTGGTCGTGAACGTGATCGGCTGTGGTGTCATCGGCGTCTTCATGGTGGTCATCACCGACGTGTGGGCGGCACACCGGCTGGTACGGCCCTTCTTCGGAACCGGCGTCCTCGGCGGCTTCACCACCTTCTCCACCTACGCCGTGGACATCCAGCGCCTGGTAGACGGCGGCCACGCCACCACCGGGCTGCTCTACCTCGCCGCCACGATGTCGGCGGCCCTCGCGGCCGTGTGGACCACGGCGCACCTGACCCGCCGCGTCATCGAGTGGAGGCAGTCATGACCCGGCTGACCGGCACCGCACTACGCCTGACGATCTTCATCGGCGAGAACGACACCTGGCACCACAAGCCCCTCTTCTCGGAGATCGTGCGACGCGCGCACGCGGCCGGACTGGCCGGCGCGAGCGTCTTCCGGGGGTGCGAGGGCTTCGGCGCCGGCTCGCTCATCCACACCAGCCGTCTGCTGTCCCTCAGCGAGGATCTGCCGGTCGCGGTCGTCATCGTGGACACCGAGGACCGGGTGCGCGCCTTCCTGCCCCAGCTGGACGAACTGGTCTCGTCCGGCATGGTGATCCTCGACGAGTGCGAAGTGATCCGGTACGTGGGCCGGAACAAGAACCGGGACAAGAAGGAGCGCGCGTGAACTGGCTACTGGTCGTGGCCGGAGCGATGGCCGGAGCCCCGCTGCGCTACCTCACCGACCGCACCGTGCAGTCCAGGCACGACACCGTCTTCCCCTGGGGCACTTTCACCGTCAACGTCATCGGCTGCCTCGCGCTCGGCCTGATCACCGGCGCGGTCACCGCCCGAGCAGCCCCCTCGAACGTTCAGCTCCTGCTCGGCACGGGCCTGTGCGGGGCGTTGACCACGTACTCGACCCTCTCGTACGAGACCCTGCGACTGGCCGAGCAGGGCGCCCGCTTCTTCGCCGCGGCCAACGTGGTCGGCAGCATCGTCGCAGGCCTCGGCGCCGCCTTCACCGGAGCGGCCCTCGCCCAGTCGATCTGGGCCTGACGGTCCGCCCCGGCAGGCCACGCGCCCCCGGACGCGACGCACCGCCACCGGGCGGCGGCGTGCACACGTTCAGCGGCGGACGGCGCGGACGACCGTGTCGAGGGCGACGGCTGCGTCGACGGGGCGGCGGGCCACCTCCGCCACGACGAGATCGGCCGTCGGCTCCCACGCCGCGCGCACCCGCTCCACACGGGACAGCACTCCGGGATCCCGCGGGCCGCCGGTGCCGTGCTCCAGGTTGGCGAGGTCGTGGCCGACCAGAAGGAGGGTGCCGCCCGGGCGGGCGGCACGCGCGGCGCGCTCCAGCACCAGCGCCATCTCCTGCTGGGGCAGCTGGAGGTAGGACAGCAGGACCAGGTCGTAGGCGCCCGGCTCAGGCGCGTACCGCGTGACGTCGGCGACCGTGGCGGTCACCGTCCCCGCCCGCCCGGCGGCCGCGTCCGCGATCCGGCTCACGGCGACCGGAGAGAAGTCGACCGCGTCGACCCGCCAGCCCCGGTCCGCCAGCCACAGGGCATTGCGGCCCTCCCCCGCGGCCAGGTCCAGCGCCCGCCCGGGCTCGAGCCCCGCCGTCTCGCGCACCACCCACATGTTCGGCCCGGCCGGCCACAGCCGCTCCGTGGACCGGTAGCGCTCGTCCCAGGCGTCCGCGTCCATGTCCCCTCCGTCCCACGAGGCGCCGCGGCCTCGTCCGCCGAAACCCTACGGGACCGGGGAAACGGTCGGCGACCGCCGTGACACCCGCCCACGTCACCGTCCCGCACCCATCGAAAAATACCCCCCGGGGTACCCGTGTTAGGGTGGCGACAGATACCCCAGGGGGTAATTTTCGGAAGGGATCTCCATGTTCTTCATCGACACGATCGAGCTCGCGGGCCTCGGGAACCGCAGCTACCTGGCCGGCGGCCGACACACGGCCGTGGCGGTGGACCCTCCGCGCGACGTCGACCAGGTACTCATGGCCGCGGCGCGACGCGGGGTGCGGATATCGCACGTGGTGGAGACCCACCTCCACAACGACTACGTCACCGGTGGCCTGGAGCTGGCGCGGGTGACGGGTGCCGCCTACCTGGTGCCCGCCGACGCCCGGGTCTCGTTCGCGCGGGTACCGATGGCCGACGGCGACCGCGTGACCGTCGACACCGGCCTGGAACTGCGCGCGGTCGCCACTCCCGGTCACACCCCCCACCACACCTCGTACGTTCTGCGGGAGCACGGAGAGCCGGTGGCGGCGTTCACCGGCGGGTCGCTGCTGATCGGCACGGTGGGCCGGCCCGATCTGGTCGAGCCCCGCCTGACCGAGGAGCTGGCCCGCGCCCAGCACGCCTCCGCGCACCGCCTGGCGGCGGAGCTGCCGGACGAGACGTCCGTGCTGCCGACGCACGGCTTCGGCAGCTTCTGCTCCTCCGCGCAGGCCGAGGGGGACGCGACCACGATCGGCAAGGAGAAGTCCGTCAACGCGGCGCTCACCGAGGACGTGGACACCTTCGTCGCCCGGCTGCTCGCCGGGCTCGACGACATCCCCGCCTACTACGCCCACATGGGTCCGGCCAACGCGGCCGGTCCGGCGCCGGTGGACCTCACCCCGCCCGCCGTCGCGGACGCCGCGGAGATCGCCGCCCGGCTCGCGGCCGGCGAGTGGGTCGTGGACCTGCGCAACCGCGTGGCCTTCGCCGAGGGCCACGTCGCCGGATCCTTCAACTTCGAGGCGGACGGCAAGATCGCCACGTACCTGGCCTGGATGATCCCGTGGGGCAAGCCGGTCACCCTGCTCGCCGAGTCCCCCGGGCAACTGGCCGCCGCCCAGCGCGAACTCGTCCGGGTCGGCATCGACCGGCCCGCCGCCGCGGCGACCGGCACGCCGCGGGAGTGGATACCGGAGGGCGGCAGCCCCGCCTCGTTCCCCCGTTCCACGTTCGCCGGCCTGGCCGAGCGCGGCACGGACGGCATCGTGGTCCTGGACGTCCGCCGCGATTCCGAGTGGGCCGCCGGCCACCTCGAGAACTCGGTGCACATTCCCCTCCACCAGCTGCACAGGCGGCTCGGCGAGGTGCCGCCCGGCACCGTGTGGGTGCACTGCGCCGGCGGTATGCGGGCCGGCATCGCGGCCTCCCTGCTGGACGCCGCCGGGCGGGACGTGGTCGCCGTCGACGACGGCTTCGAGTCCGCCGCCGAGGCCGGACTGACCGTGGCCACCGGCTGACCGAACCCGCTGTCCCGCCCCACTTCCCGAGAGATCGTGTGATGTTCTTCTTCCGTCGCGGCGAGGGCCGCGTCACCATCGGCGAGGCCGTCCGGCGCACCCAGGGCGCGAAGGCTCCGGCCGTCCTGCTGGACGTGCGCGAACAGGACGAGTGGGACGCCGGGCACGCGCCCGGCGCCGTGCACGCGCCGCTGTCCCGTCTGGCGGCGGGTGCGGCACTGCCGAGCGAGGCCCGGGCCCGGCCGCTGGTGGTGATCTGCCGCAGTGGGCACCGTTCCCAGCAGGCCGCCGGGCTGCTCACCGAACGCGGCGCCGACGCGGTCGACGTCAAGGGCGGCATGCGGGCGTGGGCGGCCGCCGGTCATCCGGTGATCGACGCGCGAGGGAACGGCGGCTCCATAGCATGACGGCTCTCATCCTCGCGCTCGTCGCCGGTGCCGTCGTCGGCCTGGCCCTGGGCGGCCTCGGCGGAGGCGGCAGCGTCCTGGCCGTGCCCGCTCTGATCTATCTCCTCGCCTTCACCCCGGCGCAGGCGACGACGGCCGGCCTGATCATCGTCACCCTCACCTCGGTCACGGCACTGACCGGGCACGCCCGGGACGGCAACGTCGCCTGGGGCACCGGGGCGCTGTTCGCCGCGGCCGGCATCGTGCCGGCGGTCGTCGCCGGGGCCGCCGCGGGACACCTGCCCCAGGCCCTGCTGACCGCCGCCTTCGCCGTCGTCGCCGCGCTCGCCGCGCTGCGGATGCTGCGGCCCGCGAGCACCGAGGCCTCCGGACAGGTGCGCCCCGCCAAGGCCGGGGCCGCGGGCGCCGGACTCGGCGCGGTGACCGGCTTCCTCGGCGTGGGCGGCGGCTTCCTCGCCGTACCGGCGCTGGTGAGCGTACTGAGCCTGCCCATGCGCCGGGCGGTGGGCACCAGCCTGCTGGTCATCACGATCAACTCGCTGGCCGCGCTCACCGCCCGGGCCGGCACCGGCATGCACCTGGACTGGGCGGTCGTCGCACCGTTCACCGCGGCGGCGATCCTCGGCGCCTGGGACGGCAAACGCCTGTCGAAGAAGGTCAAGGGCACGGTGCTGCAGCGCCTCTTCGCCTGTGTGCTGCTCGCGGTCGCCGTCCTCATGCTCGTCGACGTGCTCGTCTGACCGAACGTCATCACCCCGTCACCACCCCGTCAACCCAGAAGGACACCCGCCATGACCACCCCCACCACCTTCGATCCCGGCCAGGCCCGCACCCGGCTGCACGAACTCACCGTCATCGACGTGCGCACCCCCGGCGAGTACGGCGGCGGCCACATTCCCGGCGCCCTGAACATCCCCCTGGACCAGCTCCAGCGGGCCCTGCCCGACATCCGCGCCGCCGCCGAGCGCGGCGAGGTCCTCGTGGTCTGCGCGTCGGGCGCCCGCTCCGAGAACGCCTGCCGGATGCTCGCCGACAACGGCATCCGCACCGCCACCCTCGCCGGCGGCACCGGCGCCTGGGCCGCCCAGGGCCACGACCTGGAGCGCCCCCAGGACAGCCCCAGGGCGATCTGGGCGATGGAACGCCAGGTCCGCCTCACCGCCGGCTCCGTGGTCCTGCTCGGCCTGGTACTGGGCGAGGTCGTCCACCCGGCCTTCCGGCTCCTGTCCGCCGGCATCGCCGGTGGCCTGGTGTTCTCCGCCGTGACCAACACCTGCGGCATGGCCGCCGTACTCGCGAAGCTCCCCCACAACCGGACCCGCGGGATGGACCTGGACGTGACACTGGCACGCCTGCGCGACTCCTGACGGCGCACGTCGCAGGGGCCCGGACCGGACCGCCCCTGCGACGTCGCCGCAGCTGTCGTTCAGGGCGCCAGCTCGATGTCGATCCGCGGTGGCCGTTGGAGGGTGTGGTGGACGGTGCAGTGCGAGGCGACCGCCAGCAGGGCGGCGCGGCGCTGCTCGGGGAGTTCCGGCGGCGGGGCGACCACCACGCGCACCGCGGCGACCCGGGCCGGCCTGTCCGTGGACATCACGAACTCGGCACCGACACGCAGTCCGGAGCGCGGCAGGCCGTGGCGGTGCAGATAGCGGCCCGCGTAGAAGGCGACGCATGTGGCCAGGGAAGCGGCGAACAGCTCGGTGGGCGTCGGTGCGGTGTCCTTGCCGCCTGCTTCGACGGGCTGGTCGACCGTGATGCGGTGGCCGCGGACGTCGACGGCGAAGGCATCGTCGCCCAGGTGGGTGACATCAAGCCGATGCACGTCGGCGTCCCGCGGCCCGACCGTACTGATGTCGTGCGGTGCCGTTCCGGCCATGGCCGTCCCCTTCCGTCGGTGCCGTCGGTCTCCACCGCCCATCCAACAGCGCACGGTGTGCCCGAACGACGGGCCGACAGGGTGGTTCCCGGGGGCCGACCGGCCCTCTCGCGGCCCGTGCGGCTTCCGGCGTCAGAAGGTGCCGTGCCGTGGTTCCCCGTCGGCGGTCCGCTCGGTCGCGGCGGCCTTCCGCAGGAGCAACAGCGCCAGAGCGCGCGCCTCGTCCGGGGTGAGCGCCGCCCAGACCCCCGGCTCGCCGCCCTGGTCCTCCCCCACCGCCAGGGCGATCCGGCCGACGGGCCGGTCCGGCCGTCCGAGCAGCAGCCTGCGCACGTCGATGCTGCGTCCGCACGTGGTCACCAGAGAGCCCTCTGCCGTCGCCATCGGTCCCACCTTCCTCCGCCGGCCGGTCTCCCGGCCGTCTTCCACGCGGTTCCATATCCGCTGGGCATGAGGGACAGCGCTGCGTGGGAAGCGGTTGTTCCCGCGGCATCGGTCGCGGGGTGGGGCCGGCCGGACGGAACGCCGCACTGTCGTCACCGGGCCGGCCCCGGCCGATCAGTTCGGCGGTCCGTCCGTGGTTCAGTCGCTGATGTGCAGGACGATCTTTCCCCGCCGGTGTTCGCGTGCGAGGGCCTCGTAGGCTGCCCGCCCGTCGGCCAGGGGCAGCACGCGGTCCACCGCCGGCGTCAGGAGGCCGTCCTCGATGAGCCGGGTGACCGACTCCAGCCCGGCCCGGTCGGGCCGTACGACGAAGAAGACCCCACGGGCGCTGTGGATCTCGGCCTCCCGCGGATCGGGGGCGGGCCCGGGCGGACGCACGGGGCACCGCCGCCTGGGCGATCACCAGGTCGGGACGAACCCGCCATCGATGATCAGGTCACTGCCGGTGATGTTGCGTGCCTGGTCGCCGGCGAGGAACAGGACCAGGTCGGCGACCTCTCCGGGTGTCGAGAACCGGCCGGTCGCCGTCGAGCCGGCCACCTGCGCGATCACGTCGTCGGGCTGGATGTCCGCGGCGGCGGACACGGTGGCCGCGACCCCGTCCTGGGCCAGCCACAGATCGGTCTGCACCGGTCCGGGGCTGACCGTGTTGACACGGATGCCCTTGGGGCCGACCTCCTTCGACAGCGCCTTGGAGAAGGCGACGAGGGCGGCCTTGCCGGCGCTGTAGTCGATCACCATCGGGTCGGGCAGGGTGGCGTTGACGGAGGCGACCGTGACGATCGAGCCCCGCCCGGCCTCGAGCATGCGCGGCAGGGCCGCCCGGGTGACCCGGACTGCGCTGAGCAGGTTCAGATCGAGAACGTGCTGCCAGTCGGCGTCGGTCACCGACTGGAACCCGCCGGTCCGGGCAGGTGCGGCACCGACGTTGTTGACCAGGACGTCGATGCGCTCGCCGGCCTCCTGGACGAGCCGCACGGCGTCCTGGGGCTTGCCGAGGTCGACGGGGACCCAGGCGACCGCGCCCTCCTTCACCAGCGCGTCCAGTCCGGGGGTGGAGGTGCGGGATCCGGCGATGACCGTCGCTCCGGCCTGCGCCAGAGCGGTGACGACGGCCAGTCCGATGCCCTTGCTGGCGCCTGTCACGACGGCGGTGCGGCCTTGCAGTGGGGTGTTCATGTGTACTCCTGGTTGTCCGGGCGCCGAGGGGCGCCGGTGGTTCGGGGGCGAGCTCCGGCGGGGAGCTCGCGCGTCGGCGGGTGTGTGCGGGCCTGCCCGGCGACGGGACGAGCAGCTCCGCCGGGTCGGTGAGTCGGTGGGTCGGTGGGTCGGTGGGTCAGGCGTACGCGGTGTCCTGGCCCTTGATGCCCTGGCGGGCCCGCCACGTCAGGGCGTAGTCGGCGACGACGGGCCAGCCGTGGTCGATGACCAGGGAGTGGCCGCGGTCGGGGAACTGCTTGAGTTCGGTGAGGGCCGGTGAATTGCCGTACAGCTTGTACGCCGAGCGGGTCACCGCACCGCCCGCGTGGACGGCTCGAGACCCGGCATCGTGTGCAGCAGGGGGTGCAGCATCTGGTGCAGGCCGGCGAAGGGCAGCATCGTCTCCGACTCCACGCCCGTCGCCCTGATCACCCGGTGCCCCAGAGCCCCGGCCTGTTCGGCGGCGACGGCCAGCAGCAGGCTCTTGCCCACGCCGGCCTCGCCCCGCACCAGCACCGCCCGGCCGTCGGGCGACGCCACCAGACGTGACAGCTCCCCCAGCTCGGCCTCCCGGCCGACGATCAGATGTTTCTCCATCAGGTCTTCCGTCCTCTGCCCTGCTGCGCCGCGGCGGCCCTGGTACACAGCACATCACACCGGTCACCCGCGGTTTCGCGGTTCGACGGTGCCTCGCTGATGCCGCGCTCATGCCTCGCTGATGCCTCGCAGCGCGCAGAAGACGGAGCCGGCCGGTCCGGCACCCCTGGGGGCACGGGTGGGCTCACCGCCTCATGTCACGCGCTCGTCAGTTTCTCGAAGAAGAACTCGTGCTTGAGGAAGGACGTCTCGTGCTCCGCTCCCGGGTACGGGGGGATGAGCTGGGCGGCCTGGAAGAGGCGCCAGCCGTCCTCCAGGGCCGCGACCCCCGTCGGGTACGGCGGCTCGTCACTGTCGCCGGTGGTGGGGCTGGTGGCGCCGGTGCCGTCGTAGCGGGCCCAGCCGACGACCGGGGAGTCGAGGGCGGAGGTGCTCAGGTACAGCACCAGGACCTGCTGCCGCACGGTGTTCGGGGCGGTCATGCGTTGCTCCTCAGCGCGGGCCGGTTGCCGATCCGGGTGGCCCAGTGGTCGATGTCGAAGGTGTCGTCGCCGGTCAGGGAACGCCAGAGTCCGATCCGGTTGTGGATCTCCAGTCGGCCGGTGGCGGGCTCGTACCAGGGGAAGGTGCGGCTCAGCTCCTCGCGGACGGCCGGGTCGTCGAGGTCCGCGGTGTCCCAGAGCCGCACCTGGGGCACGGTGGGGTTGAAGCGGATCTTGTACATGTGGCGGACGGTGTCACTGTCGTTGCGGCGTCCGCCGTGCCAGATGCCGTGGTGGAGCAGCACGACCGTTCCGGCGGGGCAGGTCAGCCGGGTCTGCCCGCGCAGGTTCTGGTAGCGGCCGGTGTCGGACTCGTTGGTGCGGCGCAGATGACTGCCCGGGACGATGAGCGTGCCGCCCATGTCCGCGGTGACCTCCTGCGGGTAGTACATGAGCTGCACGTCGAAGGCGTCGGTCCGCAGGTCGATCAGGGCGTCGGCGTGCAACGGCTGCGCGCTGCCCTCGCGCGGTTCACGCGTGTGCACGAAGTGGTGGTCGACGGTCGGGTCCGGTCCCACCAGGCTCTGCAACGCCCCCTTGACCTGTGCCAGTTCGACGAGCCTGCGGGAGAAGGAGCTGTCGGGGAACGCCCTCGGCACGGGGGTGCCGTACGGCACGGCGGGCAGCCCGGCGGCGAAGAAGCCGAGCGCCTCCTCGTTCATCCCGGCGGGAACGATCCCGTCGAGACGCAGGAAGCCGTGGGCTACGAACCGCGCCACCTGGACGGAGGTCAGCAGCTGTCGTGTGGTTGGCATACGGCAACCGTAGGAACAGACGAGCCCGCCGTCGTGGGCTGTAATCGCCGAGTACTGGTAATTTCCCACCATGACGGGCTCGGTGGAACTGGCTCTCGACCTGCCGCCGCAGGTGGCGAACGCGGGCGTGGGTGTGCATGGGTACGCCGGTCCCTGTGACGTGTACCGGCTGCCGCGGCTGTGGCAGCTCCACCTCTACGGCTACTTCGGCACGCTGGCGCTGGGGGGCTCCGCACACCCGATCCGCCCCGGGCACCTGAGTCTCGTGCCGCCCGACACCGAGGTGCGCTTCCACTACGACGCCACCCACTGCGAGCACCTGTACGCCCACTTCAGGCTGCCCGGCCGGGGCGAGCGGCACCGGGTGCCGGTCATGCAGGACGCCGGTGCCGACGCGGCGGTGCTCAGCGGGATGCTGCGGCAGACGATCGCGGCGGGCACCCGGTCCCCGGCGCGCGCCACGGCGGAGATGTGGACGGTGCTGTGGCGCGCGACCGGCCTGGCCGAAGCCGCGGCGCACGGCTCGGGAGCCCGGCACCCCGCTCTGCGCACCGCCATGACCCACATCGAGGATCACTTCGCCGGACCGCTGAGCGTCCCGGACGTCGCCCGGGCCGCCGGGGTCTCGCACACCCATCTGACCCGGCTGTTCCGCGAGGACACCGGACTGACGGTCGTCGGTTACATCCGGCGTCGCCGCATGGAACGCGCCCGGCACCTCCTGGTCGCCTCGACCCTGGCGATCCCCGCGATCGCCGCGGCCGTCGGCATCCCCGACCTCCAGGCGTTCAACAAGACGTGCCGCAGGGAACTGGGTGCCTCACCGCGCGCCGTACGGGAGACCTCCGGCGGCTGAGGCGGCGGTCGCGGCGGGCGGGCTCGGGCACGCACGCCTGCGCGATCGCCGCCGGACGCGGCGCATCGAGCCGTCGGCCGGCACCTGGACCCCAACCCGCTGGGGGCTCTCGCCGAACCGCTGACCGGGAAGCACCGCAGGCCCGCCTGCGGCTCGTGGAGCGACGCTCACCGGTTCAGGGCTGAATCCGCCGCAGTACGCCCAGGCGCTGCAACTCCACGATGTGTTCGGCCGCGCGCCGCGGTGCTTCCCCGCCGGTCACCAGCACACCGGCCTCGATGTTGCGCCGAGCGGCCGACTCGGTCAGGTTGGCGCTGCCGAGGAAGAGAGTACGGCGATCGGCGACCGCCAGCTTGGCGTGCTGACGTGAGCGAGCCTGTTCGGCGGGCCCACGGGCCCAGGCCCACAGGTGCAGTCCGGGCACGGACACGAACGCGTCGGCGGGCTCCTTCCCCGAGAGCAGTCCGCCGGCGCCGGCCAGGGTCTCGACCACCATGTGCGTCCGCACGCCCCTGTCCGCGGCCTCGGTCAGGGCCCGGGTCAGCGCGGGGTACGGACGGGCCGCGTACGTCATGGCCAGCAGTTCGTGCCGCGCCTCGTCGATGACCTCGACGAGCACCTGGGCGGTGGCGCGGACGGGTGCGGCGGGTGTCGAAGGGCCGCTCCACACGGTGCGGACCCGGACCGTGTCCCGGGCTCGCCGACCGGCGGCGACGTAGCCGCGCAGATAACCGTGGCGGGGGCAGAGCTCGGTGACCCTGCCGAACAGCAGTCCCGCGTAGCCGTTCCACGGCAGCTGGGCGAACTTGTCGACCGTGGCGATCAGCAGCGAGGGCGCCAGCCGGTATATCTCCTCGTCGACGGTGAGGACGGGGATGCCCTCGCCGAGCGCTTCGCGCCGGGAGAAGGGACAGCGGTCCTCACCCTCCCCGCGCGGGCAGTACAGCAGGATCCGGCGGCGTCCCTCGTCGTACTCCATGTTCGAGCGGGCGGTCAGTCCGCTGCCGCACCACGGGCAGGTGAGGACCTGCAGCACGCGGGCGTGCTTGTCGCTGGCGCTCTCCTTGGCCTCGGCGATCTGCTCCTTCGCCTCGTCGAACCAGTTCGGCGAGACGGAGGCGCCCACCCAGAGGCCGATGCGGAACGGAGTGGGACCCCAGCGCCGGTCCCGCGCGAACTCCTCGCGGCGCAGCACCTCACAGGCGCTCACCAGGGCGGCGGCGCGCTGGAACTGCTGGGCGGTCAGCAGTCGCAGGGTGTAGCGCATGAGCACGCCCACCCCGGCCTCGCCGCTGCGGGCCTCGGTGCCCGAGCCGATCGTCCCCTGCAGGCGCCGCAGCGCGAAGGTGTAGGCGGCGAGGCCCAGGTACGCCTCGGTCTTGCCGCCGCCGGCTCTCCGCCGCCGCCTTCAGCACGTCAGGTCACCGGACAGGCCGGGTTCGTCGGCGCCCTTGGACAGCGAGATCTGCTTGACCTCGCCGGTGTAGTCACCCACGGCTCCGTCCTCGGTCGCTCCGTCGGTGTAGTAGAGGGCGGACGCCCAGGGCTCCGGATCCTTCTCCAACCCGTCCAGCAGTTTCTTCATCGTGGCGGTACGGAAGTTGATGTTCAGGCATCCCCCGCCCAGGTAGGACCAGTCGGGGTTGACGCCCTCCGTCGGTTCGGTCGCCGACGCGTCGGACGGCAGCAGGTCGCGCGCGGCCCGCATCGCCCGGTCCTCGTCGACAGGGGTCGCGAACACGACGTCCAGGTCGATGAGGTGTTTCTTCCAGGAGGCGTGGGACGGAACGGTGGCGCAGACCACCTCGTCCTTGGCCAGGCGGTAGGCAACCGGGTCGCCGGAGGGCATGCCGGTCTGGGCCGCACACTCCTTGGACCACGAGACACGCGGATAGCGTCTGTCCCACCAGGTCACCGGCGAGGCGAGCCCCCGGCCGCCGCGGTCGTCCTCGTCCGGTCCCCCGAGGGTCTGGTGGGGAAGCGGGGGTTCCTTGAACGGTGAGACCTGCGGACAGAACTCCTTACGCAGGAAATCGGCCATCGCGGCGGCCTGCTCCTCGGTCGCACCGTCCGCCTCGTCCGAGTACCGGATGCCCCGCCACGTCCGGTAGCCGACGGCCACGTTGCGGCAGGTGTCGACCTGGAGGAACGCGAGCCGGCGGCGGTCCTCCAGGCCGGTCTCGACGCCCACCCCGAGACCGTAGTTGTTGGCGTCGCCCACCTCGCCGAGCCGGTTGACCAGGTCGTCGTCCACACCCGCGGCGGTCAGGGCGTCCTCGATGGAGGTGTCGTCCCCGGCCGCGGTCTCCGCGGGCGCGGGATCCGTGTCCGACCGGTCCTCGGACGGGGCCGGCTTCCCGGCGGCCGAGTTCTTCGGCGGGGCCGCGGACGCATCCCCGGCAGCGGGTCCGGAGTCACTCCCGCAGCCACCGGCGGCAAGCACGGCGGCGGCGAGGAGTGCGGTACTGAGGGCACGCCGGTATCGGTGCATGGGGTAACTCCGTGTGCTTCGGGATGACATGGCCGACCGCCGGCGGGCCTGCGGCGCGGACCGGCACGAGAGCGCGCCGTCCCTGCCGATCACGGTTCCCCCGGACCACGCGCGCCTGCCGGGAGGGCGAGCAGCGGTTGATCACCCCAGTATGTGGTCCATGCACTGAGTTCACAAGGGGTGTGTGTCCGAAGTGGGTATGCGAGCACGGTGGCGTGGGTGACGGCAGCGTTTCAACGGTCGCCGGGAACACGAGGCCTCGAGCCCACCGGACACGGCGGGCTCCTCATCAGATCCATGCACTGAGTTCACAACAAATCTTGGCACAGATCGTCGATCTGACTGTCCATGGGCCGCGACGGGCCGGTCGAGGGGCAGGTCGCGGCCTCGCCACACCTGCCCCATCACCCCCGGCCCAGGACCGACTCCAGCCGATAGCGGTCGCACAGCACCCGTCCCGGCGCGAGACCCGGCATCCTTTTCGACCTCCACATTCCCCACACATCACAGTGGAACGCGAACCTTGTGAACAAAGTCAATGAGCGTAGTAGCCTTCCCAGCAATACTGCCGCTGGGACGCCGACCAGCCCAGCCGCCCAGCACCTCGGAGACCGATCGATGAGTGCCCCCGACGCCGTACCCGTCAGCCTGGCCGAGATCGCCCGGATCGCAGGCGTCGGGCGAGCCGCGGTGAGCAACTGGCGGCGCCGCCACGACTCCTTCCCCACCCGGATCGGGGGCACCGACGTCAGCCCGCAGTTCTCGCTGGCCGAGGTCGAACAGTGGCTCCGGGACAACGGGAAGCTGAAGGACATCGGCGGCCGGGAGCTGCTGTGGCCGCGTTTCGAGGCACTGGGCAGCAGGCACGAGTCCGGACTGGCCGTCGCCGAGGCGGCTCGCCGGATGCGTTCCCCCCAGGCACGGATCACGCATCCCGAACTCTCCAAGCAGGCAAGAGAGTTGGTGGCCGCAGCGGCGGAACTGGGACGTGCGGAGGGGCCCCGCCAGACCTTCGAGTTCCTGCTGCAACGGTGGCTGGAGACCCACGTCCGGCAGCTCAGCACCACGCCGCCGCAGCTGGCCGCGCTGATGGTCCGGATCGCCCTCGCCGTGCGCCGGGCACCGGGGGACGGCGGCCCCGGGGAAGAGGGACTGACCGTCCTCGATCCCGCGTGCGGGACGGGACACCTGGCCGCCGCGGCCGCGCGGGAGTACGACGGTCCGGGTCTGGAGCTGCTCGCCTGCGAGCTGGACGCCGCGCCGGCCGCGCTGGCGTCCGCCCGGCTCGGCTTCGTCGCCCAGGAGCGTCCCGAGCGGGGCATCCGCACCCGTGTCGCCACGGCCGACGCGCTGCGGGCGGACCCCTTCGCCGGGACGAAGGCCGACATCGCGCTCTGCAACCCCCCGTTCAACGAACGTGACTGGGGCTACGAGGAACTCGCCACCGACCAGCGCTGGACCCACGGGCTGCCCCCGCGGACCGAGCCGGAACTGGCCTGGGTGCAGCACCTGCTCTCCCACCTCAAGCCCGGTGGGGCCGCCGTGGTCGTCCTTCCGCCGGCGGTCGCGTCACGCAAGGCGGGACGCCGGATCCGCGGTTCGCTGCTGCGCACCGGAGCCCTCCGGGCGGTGGTGTCCCTGCCGCCCGGCAGCGCCCAGCCGCACAGCGTGTCCCTGCAGCTGTGGATCCTCCGGGCCGCGGCGGACGGGCCTGCCACCGCTCCCCCGAGCCAGGACGCCCTCCTGGTGGACGCCACCCGTTTCGCCCGGCCCGGGTCACGCGAGCCGAGCCCCGACTGGGCCGCCCTCGGATCGTTCGTCCTCACCGCGATGGCGGCCCTCGGCCACCCGGACCGGGACCTGCCCGAGGGAGCGGTCCACGTTCCGCTGCTGGACCTGCTGGACGACGAGGTGGACGTCACCCCGGGCCGCTGGACCGCGTCGACGACGGAACCCTCCCGCAAGGAACTGGCCGCCAGGTGGGACGCGCTCGGGTCGCTGCTGACCGGCCTGGCCGATCACGCCCGGCACCTGTCCGCACTCGACTTCGAGGCCGGGGCGCCGCAGACCACCGCCACCGTGGGAGACCTGATCAAGGCCGGCGCCCTGACGCTGCGCGCCGGGCAGCAGCCGGCGGAGACGGCGGCACCGGCCGGCGGGGCCGCCATGCCGCTCCTCACCGTCGCCGACCTGCTGCACGACGGTGCTCCCGGCGGACTGCTGCCGGCCGGCTCGGCCCAGGCCGTCGCCGAGGAGGGTGACGTCGTGGTCGCCGGAGTGATCCGGGCCTTCAAGGCGTGGGTCCACGAAGGACCGCCGGTGGCGCTGGGCCCCCAGCTCTACGCCCTGCGGGTGGACCCCGAGAAGCTGGACGCCCACTTCCTCGCCGGATGTCTGCGCGCACCGGCCAACGGGCGCCAGGCGGGAACCCACGCCTCCAGTTCCTCCCGGGTCGACATCCGGCGTCTGCAGGTCCTGCGGCTCCCCCTGGAGCGGCAGACGGCGTACGCCGAGACGTTCCGCCGCCTCAGCGCCTTCGAGGCGCTCGTCGCCAGGGCCGGGAGTGCCGGCAAGGGGCTGGTGGGCGACCTGAGTGACCGCCTCGCCGCGGGCGGGCTGGCCGTCTGACTCCCACCGGCGCTCTCCGGGCCGGCCCGGAGGCCGTGCCGTCGTGGCGCGAGTGCCGGCGGGAGCGCATCTGAGCGGACCGTTCCCGAGGAAAAGGGAGCGAGGCCCTCCGGACTGCGGCCGGCAGTGCGGCGGAGCCCGTCCCACCGCCCTGGGAGGCACCATGCACCACCACGACGATCCCCGGAAGAGAGCACGGCCCGACGGGCGGCGCACCACCACCCACCTCACCGTGGAGATCCACGCGGTGATCAGCGCCACCGAGGCCCTGTCCGTCGAGGCACGCTTCACTTACGACCCCGCCGACCCGCTCGCGGTGCGGATGGACTTCCCCAGCCCCCAGGACCGGGTCCCGCCGTGGTTCTTCTCGCGGGACCTGCTGTCCGCCGGTCTGCTGGCCCCCTCCGGCGACGGTGACGTGCGGGTCTGGCCGCCCTGCCGGTGCCACGGGCCCACCACGGTCCGCATTCTCCTGCGGGGCGGGCGGGCCGCCGCCGTGCTGTACGTGCCGGCCGCCGCCCTCCAGGACTGGCTGGAGACGACGTACACGGTGGTGCCCGCCGGTGAGGAGGACACCCACCTGTGCCTGGACGAGGTCGTGCGGCGGCTGCTCGGGCACGGATGAGGGGTTCCGCATGAGCGGTTCCGCCTCGTCCGTGCCCGCGCCGCCCGCCGCTGACCTGAGGGGGTCACTTCAGGTACGGGCCGTCACTGCCGATCTTGCCGGGGCCGTTCAGCACGTACACCCGGAGGTTGCCCTTGCCCGGGGCGGCGACGGACAGCGTGCCGTTCGAGACGGTCTTCACGTCCCCGGTGACGGCGTCGGTGTAGGTGCCGTTCGGGATGCCGGTGTAGGTGGCACCGCCGCTGACCGTGACCAGGGCGAAACTGTCCGTGGAGCCGCTGGTGTAGCGGCGCTTGAACGCCATGCCGCCGGAGATGCCGTCGGTGGAGTACTGGCCCGTCTGCAGGGCGGGGACGGCCCGGCGGATCTGGTTGAGCCGCTGGAGGTGCTTGACCAGGGGCTGGGCCAGGGTGGTGGCGACCTCGCCGGAGGCGGAGCCGACCTTGCCGAAGTCCGCGGCGGTGACGGTGCCGGCCAGGTGGTCGCCGTAGTAGGCGCGCCCGGTGGTGGCGAGCGGGCAGGTCGGGCCGCAGTCGATCTGCTTGCCCTTCTGGAACTCGATCTCCGAGCCGTAGTACAGGGTCGGTATGCCGCGGAAGGTCCACATCAGGGACATGTTCTCGGCCCAGGCGTCGGTGCCGCCGCTGTAGCGGGTGCTCGACTTGTTCGGGCCGTAGTCGTGGCTGTCGACGTAGACGACGTTGTAGGTGGCGTCGTTGACGCTGTCGTCGGAGTCCTTGCCGTTGCTGTAGGCGTTCTGCGCGTCACCGAAGTTCATGTGCATGCGCATGTCGATGATGTTCATGCCGGAGAACCGGCTGCGGTCCGGTGTGTGGTAGGTGTTGCCGTTGAGGAAGGCGTTGGTGGAGGTGGGCTGGTTGCCGGTGCCGAGCTGCTCCTCGTAGGTGTACTGGTCGAGGGCGGCCTGGGTGTCGTCGGCGGTGTACTCCTTGCGTTCCTTCCAGGTGTAGAACTGGGCGGAGTGGTTCACGGAGCCGCGGTTCCACTTGTCGTTGACGAAGGCCCCGACCTCGCCGAAGACGAAGAAGTTGGCCGCCTTGTCGGCACCGAACTTCTGGGTGACCCGTTCCTGGATGGCGGGCAGGAAACGGCGGTTCCAGGTGACCCGGGGGATGTGCACGGCCGTGTCCACGCGGAAGCCGTCGACGCCCATGTCGATGTACTTGTTGTAAGCCCCGATGAGGTAGTTCTGCACGGGGGTGGACTCGGTGTTGAAGTCGGCGAGGTCCTCGTGCAGCCAGCAGGAGCGGGAGTCCTCGCCCTCCCAGTTGCCGATCCAGCACTGGTGGTAGTACTGCTTGGGGAACATGCCCGAGGTGGGGCTGGGCCACTGGCAGTTGTAGACGGTGTAGCCCTCGGCGCTCTTGCCGCCGGTGGGCTTGCCCCAGTTGACGCAGGTGTTGCCGGAGGGCTCGGCGGTGGACCAGAGGTCGCCGTTGTAGTACGACTTGCCGGACTTGGGTTCGACGGTCAGGCCGTCGTACTCGAAGCCGTCGTTCTTCTCGTCGTAGTACCAGCTCCACTGGCTGTCGCGGACGCCGTACACGGTCGGTGTGAACAGGCCCTTGGCGCCCCAGCGGGAGCTGTGGTTGTACACCACGTCCTGGTAGATCTTCATGCCCTTGGCGTGGGCGGCGTTGATCAGGTCCTGGTAGGAGGCGCCGGCCGACTCCAGGCGCGGGTCGACCTTGTAGAAGTCGTAGCCGTGGTAGCCGTGGTAGTCGTAGTCCGAGCGGTTGAGCACCACGGGGGTGATCCAGACGGCGGAGAAGCCGAGGGCCTTGATGTAGTCGAGTTTTTCGACCAGTCCCTTGAAGTCGCCGCGGAACATCGGGTCGTTGTTGGCCGCGTTGCCGGACTTCACGTCCTGGCTGCCGCCGCGGTTGTTGGAGCTGTCACCGTCGTAGAAGCGCGCGGTCAGGACGAAGTAGATGGGGTCCTTGCGCGGGTCGGTGCCCAGCGGGGTGCCGGTGGCGGGCTCCGGTGCCTTCTCCCCGGTGGTCGCGGTGGCCGCCGCGGAGGCGGCCGAGGTGTTGCCGGCCGCGTCGATCGCCTTCACGGTGTAGGTGTAGGCGGTCTTCTCCTCGAGTCCGGTGTCGGTGAAGACCGTCGAGGTGACGTCGGTGACCGTCGTGCCCTTCGTGCCGCCGGTGCGTGTGACCTGGTACTTCACCACGCCGGTGTCGTCGGTGGCCGCGTTCCAGCCCACCACCACGGAGGTGTCGGTGGCGCTCGCGGTGACCTTGGTGGGTGCCGTCGGGGCCTGGGTGTCCGGTGTCTGGGCGGCGCAGGGGTCCTTCGCGTCGGCGGTGACCTTCTGGTCCTTCACGGTGGAGGTGCCCGTGGCGAGGGTGTAGTCGGCGCTGTTGTTGTTGTCCCAGACGCCGTTGCCGTTGTTGAACGCGGCCTTGAGCGAGGTGGCGGTGCCGAGGTCGAGCGTCTTCTTCCACCAGCCGGTGCAGGCGGGCTCCATGCCGACGCCGGGCACGGTGGTCCAGGAGCCGCCGGCCGGGGCGTAGTGGATGTTGGCGGTGGTCCAGCCGGTGGTGGCCGTCGAGTAGTAGACCGTCGCCGCGTTGCCGGTGCCCGTGCCGGTGTCGGCGCACGGGTCGCTGTGGGCGATCACGCCGTCCTTGACGGTGACGGTCCCGGTGCCCAGGGCGTAGTTGCTGCCGCCGTTGTTGTCCCAGGTGCCGCTGCCGTTGTTGAAGGTGGCCTGCATCCCGGCGGCGGAGCCGAGGTCGACCGTCTTCTTCACCCAGTCCGTGCAGGCGGCCTCCATCTGCGTACCCGGGACGGTGGTCCACGAGCCGCCGTCGGGGGCCCAGTGCAGGTAGGTGGACGCCCAGTTCTTCGTCTTCGTGTAGTAGAAGACGGTCGTCGTGGCGGAGGCCGCGGCGGTGGTCCGCATGGGGGCCGGATCGGACTGCGGCGGTCCCGTGACCAGTCCGATCACCCCCGCGGCGGCGACGGCCGTGACCAGGGCGCGCCGTGGCCGGCGTGGTGGTCGTCCGGCGCGCGAAAAGGCTGTTGACCTGAGTCTCATGGCATCTCCCGGAGCGGCAGCGGGTGGGGAGTCGCTGAAAATGCATCCAGCAACTTGCTGCAAGCGCTTTCGCGGCTGAAGCTACAGGGACATGACAGTGAGGTAAAGGGTTCCGACACGGAGCGACCCTTCAACGGCCCTCTGGTGACCGCTTGTTGCGGACAGGCGGCGGCTGACGGATTTTGCGGCACGTGTCAGCATTGCCGGAAGTTCTTGCTGTCGGTTTTCGCCTTCACACAGCAAAGCACCGACGGCCCGAGGGGCGGTCGGTGCTTTCGAGGGGGCGGTGGCGAGGCGGGGGCGTCAGCCCGTGACGACGCGCTCGGCCGCCGCCGTGCCGCAGACGCGGGCCGCGCCGTGCGTGGCGAGGTGCAGGGCGCCGCGCGGCGGGGCCTGCGGAACGCCCATCTCGACCACGATCGTGTCCGGGCGGGCGGCCAGGAGGTGGTCCAGGGCCGCGCCCATCCAGCCGTGGCGGTGCTCGTCGCGGACGACGGCGACGATCCGCCGGCCGTCCGCCGCCGCGAGCACGGCCGCGCCGGCGCCGGCCCCGGCATCGGCATCGGCATCGGCATCGGCATCGGCATCGGCATCGGCATCGGCTGCGGCTGCGGCTGCGGCTGCGGCATCGTCCCCGGAGAAGGAACCCGCCGTCGTGCCGGGGAGCAGTCGCTCCAGCTCGGCGGCGACACCCCACGGGGTCTCCTCCCCCACGGCGATGTTGGCGGCCGGGTGGAAGGTGGCCACGTACACCGGCCCGGTGACCGGTGCGGCGGCGCCCGAGCGGGTCACGGTCAGCGCGCGACGGGCGGCGACCAGGCCGATCTCCGGCGCGGGCGCGGCCCCGGCCCCCGCGCCGCGCCGTGCCTCGGCGGTCCAGCGGGCCAGCTGCCGTACCCGGGCGGCGGCGTCCGCCAGGCGTTCCTCGGGCAGCTCGCCGGAGCGGACCGCGGCGACCAGCGCGTTCCGCAGGCCGATCACCGTGCCCTCGTCGCACAGCCCGCCGCCGACGCAGATCGCGTCGGCGCCCGCGGCGATCGCCAGGACGGCGCCGTGCTCCAGGCCGTACGTGGCCGAGATCGCCCGCATCTCCATGCCGTCGGTGACGATCAGGCCCTGGTGGCCGAGCTCGTCGCGCAGCAGCTCGGTCAGGATGCGGCGGGAGAGGGTCCCGGGGTGCCGCGGGTCCAGGGCGGGGACGAGGATGTGCGCGCTCATGACGGCGCGGGTGCCGGCCGCGACGGCCGCGCGGAACGGGGTCAGCTCACGCTCGTACAGGGTGTCCGCGTCGACGTCGATGCGCGGCACGGCGTGGTGGGAGTCGACGTTGGTGTCGCCGTGGCCCGGGAAGTGCTTGGCGCAGGCGGCGACTCCGGTGGACTGCAGGCCCTGGACCCAGGCGGCGGTGTGCCGGGCCACCAGGGGTGCTCCGGCGCCGAAGGAGCGGACGCCGATGACCGGGTTGTCGGGGTCGGCGTTGACGTCGGCGGACGGGGCCCAGTCGAGGTTGACACCGCACGCGGCCAGGCGGCGGCCCAGCTCGCGGGCGACACCGCGGGTGAGCTCCGGGTCGTCGACGGCGCCGAGGGCGTGGTTGCCGGGGAAGGAGGAGCCGGTGCGGACCTCGAGGCGGGTGACGTCGCCGCTCTCCTCGTCGATGGCCACCAGCACGTCGTCCCGCTCCGCCCGCAGCCGGGCGGTGAGGCCGGTGACCTGCTCCGGACCGGTGACGTTGCGGCCGAACAGGGCGACGGAGGCCAGCCCTTCACCGAGCCGGCGGCGCACCCAGTCCGGCGCGGTGGTGCCGGCGAAGCCCGGCTGGAGCACGGCGAGCGCGTCGCGGGTCAGGCTGTCACCCGCGGCGGAGCCGCTGTCGGAGGCGGTGCTGGCGAGTGAGGTCATCGGGGGTGTCATCCCTTCACGGCACCGTCGGTCAGGCCGCTGACGGCCTTGCGTTGCAGAACGGTGAAAAGGATCAGGAGGGGCAGCGCGAACAGCGTCGACGCCGCCATCGTGGCTCCCCAGTCGTCGCCGAAGGCGGTGCGGAACTGGGACAGCCAGATCGGCAGGGTCTGCTTCTCGATGCTCTTGTTGAGGATCAGGACGAGCGGACGAGGCCGCCGGTGGCCGCGTAGGCCGGGGTCTGGGTGTTGCCGACCTCGAGGACGTCCGGCGGGTTGTCCTCGGAGAGGGCCGTGGTGATCTTCTCCTGGATCCCGTCCCACTTCTGGATCTCGAACTTCAGCTTCGCGCCGGTCTTCTCCTCGAAGGCGGCCCGCACGTCCTTGGTCCACTGGTCCGGCGCGGATCCGTCCATCGTCCAGACCCGCAGCGCCTGGCCCTTGAAGCTGTCCGGTCCCGCGTTCTCGCCGCTGTCGCCGTCGTCGCCGCCGCACGCCGCGACGGAGATCATCATGCCTGCGATACCGATCGCGGCTATCAGCTTGCGCTTCACGCCACCCTCCTCAGGGATGCCACTGACCCCCCACGCCCCCTGCCATGACCTGCGTATGCCGCTGCCGCACGTGGGACTCGGGACCTGGCCACTAATGGTGTAGACCAGTACGGTGGAGCTTGGCCTAGACCTTTGGGGGTGTCAAGTGTGTTCCTCCCGCGGCGCCGTGACACCGGTGGACCGGCGAGGCTTCGACGACGGGACCGGCGCGGCGGGCGCGGGCCGGTGGACCGGCCCGGACGCGGGACGAAGGCATGGCCCGGGGGACGGTCGCGGTGGCCGAGTACGCCCGGACCGCCCCTGGACGCCTTCCCGACGAGCCGTGAGACTGGGCGTCAGCCAGCTCTCCCAGCCGCCGGGACGGTGACCATGGACCAGGAAACGCCGCGCGTCGAACTCACCCCGCGGGCCGCCGACCTGCTGCGCCGACTGCGCGCCGAGCACGGGCCGTTGATGTTCCACCAGTCCGGCGGCTGCTGTGACGGCAGCGCGCCGATGTGCTACCCGGACGGCGAGTTCCGCACCGGCGCCTCCGACGTGCTCCTGGCCGAACTGGCGGTCGACGGCGTCGACGAGCCCGTGACCTTCTGGATGTCGAGGAGCCAGTACGAGGTGTGGAGCCACACCCGGCTGATCGTGGACGTGGTGCCCGGGCGGGGCAGCGGCTTCTCTCTGGAGGCACCCGAGGGGGTACGTTTCCTCACCCGTTCTCGCGTAGTCGACGCGTAACGACCGCGCCGGACACCGCGGTCTGGTGCACTTCCCCCGAGTCCTGACAGATCCGGGGAGACATCAGGGGGGACAGTGACGCGTCGTCGGAAACGGTACGCGGCGGGCAGAGCGGTCGGCACGGTTCTCACGGCGTTGGGTGTGCTGGCCGGTGCCGCCCTGTCGGGAGCGGCACCGGCCGCCGCGGTGCGGGGCGGCGGCACCGAGATCGCGCCGGGGGTCACCTACGAGCAGTTCGACCTCGCGGCGGCCAAGGGCACGGCCCACGCCCATCTGCTGACCGTAGATCTGCGCAACCGGCGCGTACGCCTGGACCTGCTCCACCCGGGCGCGGTGGCCGCCCGCGCCCCCGTCTCCCACATGGCCGACGAGGCGGGCGCGGTCGCGGGCGTCAACGGGGACTTCTTCAACATCACCGAGACCCAGCACCCGGGCGTCGAGGCGACCGGCGCCACGGTCGGACCGGCGATCGCGCACGGCCGGGTACTCAAGGCGGCGGTGCCGGGCGGACAGCGGTTCGGCCCCGCGCCGCCGCCCGGCACGAGCACCGAGGACGTCCTCGGCGTGGGCACCGACCGGCGGGCCCGCCTGGACCGGCTCCGCCTCGAAGGATCCGTGGGCGCGCCCGGGGAACGACTGCCGCTCGGCGGGCTCAACCAGTACGCGCTGCCGGTGGAGTCCGTCGGCGCGTTCACCGCGCGGTGGGGCGGTGCCTCCCGGGTCCGCGCCACCTGCGGCACGGACACCGTGCGGGCGGACCCGTGCAGTACGGACACCTACGAGGTGACGGTCCGTCACGGCCGCGTGGTGGCCGCCGCCGACAAGCCCGGCAGCGGCCCCATCGCCGCGGACACCACGGTGCTGGTCGGCCGGGAGGCGGGCGCGCGGCGGCTGCGGAAGCTGTCCACGGGCGTGCGGGTGACCGTGCGGTACCGGCTGGTCGCGTCCTCCTCCCGGGTCCCGTACCGCTTCGCCCTCGGCGGCTGTCCGGTGCTGCGGGACGGGCAGCCGCTGCCCGGTCTCGACCGCGTCACCTCGGCGGTGCGCACGGCCGTGGGAATCGCGGACGGCGGACGCCGGCTGCTGCTGCTGGCGCTCGACGGCGCGCCGGCCTACCGCAGCGGTCTGACGATCGCCGAAGTGGCCGACGAGATGGCGGCGTTGGGCTCGGTCGACGCCTTCAGCCTGGACGGCGGCGGCTCGACAGAACTGGTCGCGCGCGAGCCGGGTGCCGGCTCGGTGTCGGTGCGCAACCACCCGAGCGACGGCGCCGAGCGTCCCGTGCCCAACGGCATCGGGGTCTTCTCGGCGCCGTGACGCGCGGACGGTTCACGGCCGCAGGCTGCCGACCAGTTCGGCGGTCGCGGCCAGCCCGCTGTGGATGGTGGGGGCCATGGTCGTGCTGGCCAGGTAGAAGCCGAGCAGGACGCAGACCAGGGCGTGCGAGACCTTCAGTGCGCCGTTGCGGATGAAGATCACCGCCATGATCAGGAACAGCAGCACCACAGAGATGGACACGGCCATCGGGAACCTCCTCCGCCACATCCATTTCGCGGCGTCCGCCCGCAAGTGTGGCGTAGCGGAGGGTTTGTCCTGTGAGCCGACATGTCCCCCGTTCGTGTGATGTTCAGGAGTGAGGGCGGGCGTCCAGGAACGCCTCCAGCCCGGCGAGGTCGTCGGTGTTGACGTAGTCGACGCCGGCGGCGAGCAGTTCCGCCCACAGTGCGTCCCGCGCCGGACCGGCCGTGTCGGGGGTGGCCCAGAACCGGACCCGCTGCCCGTGCGCGTGTGCGTCGGCGACGATGCTCCGCAGCTTGTGCCGCTCGGCGTCGGGGAAGGGGCCGTCGCCCGCCCAGCTGAAGTTGAGCGTCCAGTTGTCACTGATCAGCGGGATGAGGGAAGCGGGCGCCGCGGTGCCCAGATCGGTGAGCCGGCCGTCGTAGAAGGCCCGGCGCACGGTCTGCGCCTCCATGGGGGTACGGGCCGCCCGGTCACCGGAGATCACGGCCGTCACGGGCCCGGGGTGGACGCGTCCGTGGGCGTAGGCGGTGAACAGGTGCCGGTAGCGCCGGAGGTGGCGGTCGAGTTCGAGGTACGTCGAGGAGCCCTCGGTCTTGATGTCGATGAGCAGCTGCAGCGGCCCGCGCCATCCGCGGTAGACGGAGCCGTGGTGGGCCGCCACCCGGGCGGCCAGCGGGTCGAGGTAGAGGGACTCGAGGGTGCGGGACGGGTCGAGCTCGGTGGCGTCGTGGCCGACGAGCAGGTGGCCGCCGACGAGGAAGATGTCGGCCTCGACACTGCCGAAGCGGTGGTCGAGGGCGTCGAAGAGGGGGCGGGGGTGCGCGTAGTCGTTGTGGGCGTGGGCGCGCCACAGCGGGCGCGGACCGTGCTTCCGCCGCGCCGCCGACGCCTGCGCGCCGGGCGGTGCGAGCGAACCCGCGAGGGCGGCGCCAAGGGTGGTGAGGGCTCTGCGACGGGTGATGAGGGCCATGCCGTGCCTCCCGGTGAGGGCCGTGGGGGAACGCAGTGAGTATGCGGTCCGCGAGCTCCCAAAGGTCCCGCCAGTGACAGGAGTTGGCCGGACTGCCGCCGGGTGTTCACCGCTTGCGCGCAGGCACACATTGAAGAGCCCGCCCCGTTCGGGGCGGGCTCTTGCCGGTGGGGGTCAGGGAGCCCGCAGGTCGGCCAGTTCGGCGACCGCGGCGCGGTGGGCGCCCGCGGTGCCGTAGGCGATCGAGTCGGCCTTGGCGCGCTTCAGATACAGATGGACGGGGTGCTCCCAGGTCATGCCGATACCGGCGTGCAGCTGCAGCGCCTCCTCGGCGGCGTGCACGGCGACCGGTGCCGCGTACGCCTGGGCCACGGCCACCGCCACCCCGGCGTCCTGGCCTCTCGCCAGCGCGTCGGCCGCGTTGCGGGCGGCGGCGCGGAGGTTGACGACCTCCAGCCACAGCTGGGCGAGCCGGTGCTTGAGCGCCTGGAAGCCGCCGACCGGCCGGTTGAACTGCTTGCGCTCCTTGAGGTAGCGCACGGTCTCGGTCAGCAGCCATTCCGCGAGGCCGAGTTGCTCGGAGGCGAGCAGCCCGGCAGCGGCGTGCAGGGCACGGCGTACGGCGGGTTCGGCGTCGCCGAGACGGCGGCCGGGGGCACCGGTGAGGGTGACGGTGGCGAGGGGGCGGGTGAGGTCGAAGGAGACCTGCGGGGTGACGGTCACCGTGTCCGTGTCCGCCACGGAGACCGCGTACAGGCCGCCGTCCTCGGCGGGCACGAGCAGCACATCGGCGGCCGCCGCGTCGGCGATCCCGGTCAGCTCCCCGCGCAGAGTGCCCTCTTCGACGCGTACGGTCGTGAAGGCGGCGCCGGGAGCGGTGTGCAGCCCGACGGCCAGCGCGCCGATGGTCCGGCCGGACGCCAGCCTGCCGAGCAGTTCCCCGTCGGCACAGGCCAGCAGCGCCTCCGTGGCGACCACGGCGCTGGTGAGGTACGGCACGGGAGCGACCACGCGCCCCAACTCCTCGAGCACGACGGCCACTTCACGGTGCGTGGCGCCCTGGCCGCCCTGCGCCTCGGGCACCAGCAGGCCCGCGAGGCCCATACGATCGGCGAGCGCCTTCCAGGCGGCCAGGTCGTGCGGCGCGTCCGACTCGGTGCGGGCGATCACGCCCGGCGCGTCGCAGTGGTCGGCGAGCAGGTCCCGTACGACCGCCCTGAGCGCCTCTTCCTCCTCCGAGTACAGCAGGTCCGGCTCGGTGCGCCGTGTGGTCATCGGGCGAGGTCCTTCCAGGCGACGTCCTTGTCGGTGCGCGGCTCGGCGGGCAGGCCCAGGACGCGCTCGGCGACGATGTTCAGCAGGACCTCGCTGGTCCCGCCCTCGATGCTGTTGCCCTTGGCGCGGAGGTAGCGGTAGCCGGCGTCGCGGCCGGTGAAGTCCACCAGCTCGGGGCGGCGCATGGTCCAGTCGTCGTACAACAGGCCCTCTTCGCCCCGGAGTTCGACCTCCAGGCCGCTGATCTCCTGGTTGAGGCGGGCGAAGGCGAGCTTCATGCCGGCGCCCTCGGGGCCGGGCTGGCCGGCGACGAGCTGCTGGCGCAGGCGTTCGGCGGTGAGACGGGCGACCTCGGACTCCACCCACAGCGTGAGCAGCCGCTGGTGGAGGTCGTGGGTGCGCAGTCCGGGGCGTTCGCGCCAGGTCTTCGAGACCGGGCCGATCATGCCGCCCTCGCGGGGCAGCCGCATACCGCCGATGGCGACGCGTTCGTTGTTCAGGGTGGTCTGCGCGACGCGCCAGCCGTCGCCGGTCCCGCCGAGGCGCCGGGAGTCGGGGATGCGGACGTCGGTGAGGAAGACCTCGTTGAACTCGGCCTCGCCGGTGATCTGCCGCAGCGGGCGGACGTCGACACCGGGATCGGTCATGTCGCAGAGGAAGTAGGTGATGCCCGCGTGCTTGGGCACGGCCGGGTCGGTGCGGGCGATGAGGATGGCCCAGCGGGCATGGTGCGCGCCGGAGGTCCACACCTTCTGCCCGTTGACCACCCAGTGGTCGCCCTCCCGGACGGCCCGGGTCCCGAGGGCCGCGAGGTCGGAGCCGGCGCCGGGTTCGCTGAACAGCTGGCACCACACCTCCTCGCCGGTCCACAGGGGCCGCAGAAAACGCCGCTTCTGCTCCTCGGTGCCGTACCTGAGGATCGTCGGGGCGGCCATGCCGAGCCCGATGCCGTTGCGGCGCGGGTCGTTGTCGGGGGCTCCGGCCGCCTCCAGCTCGGTGTCCACGACGGCCTGGAGGGAGCGCGGGGCACCGAGGCCGCCGAGCCCCTCCGGGTAGTGCACCCAGGCCAGTCCCGCGTCGAAGCGGGCCTTGAGGAAGTCCAGGCGGCCGGTGGTGGCGGGCGGGTGGGCGGCCAGCAGCTCCTCCGTGCGGCGCCTGAGTCCGGCTGCGTCGGTCATGCCGCGGCTCCGTTCTCCAGGGCCGGCACGACGGCGACCCGGCCGGTGGTGGCCCCGTCGCCGACCCGCTGCACGGCCGCCGCCGCCTCGCCCAGCGGCACCCGCTCGCTCACCAGCGGCCTGATCGCGCCCCGGGCGGCCAGCTCGGTGAGCCGCTCGTGGCAGTGCTGGACGAGCTTCGGGTTCTTGGTGTTGTACAGGCCCCAGTGCAGGCCGAGGATCGAGTAGTTCTTCACCAGGGCGTGGTTGAGCCCGGGGCTGGGGATGGTGCCGCCCGCGAAGCCGACCACCACGATCCGGCCCTCGAACGCGACGACCTTGGTGGACCAGGTGTAGGCGTCGCCGCCGACCGGGTCGTAGATCACGTCGGCGCCCCGCCCGCCGGTGGCCTCCTTGACCGCCGCGACGACGTCCTCGGCACGCCGGTCGATCACGACGTCGCAGCCCAGCTCGCGGGCGACGGCCGCCTTGGCGGCGCCGCCCACGACACCGATGACGGTGGCGCCGGCCGCCTTGCCGAGCTGCACGGCCGCGCTGCCGACCCCTCCCGCGGCGGCGTGGACGAGCAGCGTCTCGCCGGCCTCGAGCCCGGCCCGGCGGTGCAGGCCGAACCAGCCGGTCTGGTAGCCGATGTGCAAAGCGGCGGCCTCGGCGTCGTCCAGCGACCCGGGGGCGGGCAGCAGGGCGGCGGAGTCGGCGACGGCGTACTCGGCGAAGCCGCCGTGCGGCAGCACCGGGTTGGCGATCACCCGCCGCCCGTCCTCGGTCTCGCCGCAGATCTCCACGCCCGGGGTGAACGGCAGCGGCGGGCGGACCTGGTACTGGCCGCGGGCCATGAGCACGTCCGGGAAGTTGATGTTGGCGGCGCGCACCTTCAGCAGGACCTGGCCGTCGCCGGGCGTGGGCCGCTCCACTTCGGCCAGCCGCATCACCTCGCTCGGCTCGCCGTTCTCGTGCACTTGCCATGCCTGCATGCGGGTGCCTCCACGCGACTGCTTCGTCCGACGGGGTCGACTGCATACTAAGCGGTCGCTTGCCGATCGGGGAACAGGCGCGTGCGTCACGCCCGCCGGGGGCGCGCCCGTACGTGCATCCGCTCCCCCTGCGGCCCGAACAGGCTGAGGAACTCCGCCGGGCCGTCCCCCGTCGACCCGAACCAGTGCGGCACCCGGGTGTCGAACTCGGCGGCCTCCCCGGCCGTGAGCACCACGTCGTGCTCGCCCAGCACCAGCCGCAGCCGTCCGGACAGCACGTACAGCCACTCGTAGCCCTCGTGGGTGCGCGGGTCCGGGGCCTGCTTCCGCCGCGGTTCCAGGACCTTGTACGCCTGGAGCCCGCCGGGCTGCCTGGTCAGCGGCCAGTGCGTCCGCCCGTGCCGCACGATCGGCTCGGCCCGCACCCGCGGGTCCCCTACCGGCGGCGCGCCGACCAGCTCGTCCAGCGGCACCTGGTGGGCCTGGGCGATCGGCAGCAGCAGCTCGAGGCTGGGCTTGCGCAGGCCGGACTCCAGGCGGGAGAGGGTGCTGACGGAGATCCCGGTCGACTCGGAGAGCGCGGCCAGGGTCACCTCCCGCTCCTTGCGGATGCGCCGGAGCCTCGGGCCCACCTCGGCCAGTACGTCATGGGTCGTCATGACCGTCATTGCAGAACCGGCAACCAGGTTTGTCAATATGGCACATGGAGCGTGACCGTCTCCCCGTGTCGTCCACAGTCCGCCGGCCCGGAGGCGGAGTGGGGGTGGTCGCGCACGTGGGGGTGGTCGCGCACGTGGGGGTGTGGTCACGGCGGGCCCGTAGCACCATGGCTGCATGCTGCTGTCCCGGCTCGCCCAGGTGTCCCGCGAGGTCGCCGCCACGTCGGCGCGGTCCCGGAAGACCGCGCTGCTCGCGGAGCTGTTCCGGCAGGCGGAGGCGGACGAGGTGCCGATCGTCATCCCGTACCTCGCGGGACGGCTGCCGCAGGGGCGGCTCGGGGTCGGCTGGAAGGTCCTCTCGCGCCCCGTCCGGCCCGCCGCCGAGCCGTCCCTCACCGTGGCCGGGACGGACGCCCGGCTCACCGAGCTCGGCAAGGTCTCCGGGCCCGGTTCGCAGGCGGAACGGACGCGGCTGGTCGGTGAGCTGATGGGCGCGGCCACCGAGGACGAGCAGCGCTTCCTGCTCGGGCTGATCACCGGCGAGGTGCGGCAGGGCGCCCTGGACGCGGTCGCCGTGGAGGGGCTGGCGGCGGCGACCGGCGCGGACGCGGCGGACGTACGGCGGGCGGTGATGCTGGCCGGTTCCCTGCAGACGGTCGCCGCGGCGCTGCTCGGCGAGGGGCCCGGGGCGCTGGACCGCTTCCGGCTGACCGTCGGCCGGCCGGTGCTGCCGATGCTGGCGCACAGCGCTTCGTCGGTCGCCGAGGCGGTCGGGAAGCTCGGCGCCTGCGCGGTGGAGGAGAAGCTGGACGGCATCCGCGTGCAGGTGCACCGGGACGGGCCCACCGTACGGGTGGTCACCCGCACCCTCGACGACATCACCGACCGGCTGCCCGAAGTGACCTCGGCCGTTGCGGAGCTGGCCGGCGAGCGGTTCATCCTGGACGGCGAGGTGATCTCCTTCGACGCGGCCGGGCGGCCCCGTTCCTTCCAGGAGACGGCGGGGCGGGTCGGCTCACGCGTGGACGTGGCGAAGGCCGCCGGGGAGGTGCCCGTCTCCCCCGTGTTCTTCGACGCGCTCGCGGTCGACGGCCGCGACCTGCTCGACCTGCCGTTCGCCGAGCGGCACGCGGAGCTGGCCCGGCTGGTGCCCGGGCCGATGCGGGTGCGCAGGACGCTGGTGTCCGGACCGGAGAACCCATGGGACATGGCCGAGGCGGAACGGTTCCTCGCCGACACCCTCGCCCGCGGCCACGAGGGCGTGGTCGTCAAGGCCCTCGACGCCGCCTACAGCGCGGGCCGGCGCGGCGCGGCCTGGCTGAAGGTCAAGCCCGTGCACACGCTCGACCTGGTCGTCCTGGCCGCCGAGTGGGGCCACGGCCGCCGCACCGGGAAGCTGTCCAACCTGCACCTCGGCGCCCGGACCCGGGACGGCGGCTTCGCCATGCTCGGCAAGACCTTCAAGGGCATGACCGACGCGGTGCTCACCTGGCAGACCGAGCGGCTGGCCGCACTGGCGGTCCGGGAGCACGGCTGGGGGGTGACCGTACGCCCCGAACTCGTTGTGGAGATCGCCTACGACGGCCTGCAGCGCTCCTCCCGTTACCCGGCCGGCGTCACCCTCCGTTTCGCCCGTGTCGTCCGCTACCGTGCCGACAAACGTCCCGAGCAGGCGGACACCGTCGAGACGGTGCTGGCCGCGCACCCGGAGGTGAGGCCGTGAGCCCGACCGCGCCCAGGCGCAGCGCCGGACTGCTGCTGTTCCGGCACACCGACGACGGCCTCGAGGTGTTGCTCGGTCATATGGGCGGCCCCTACTTCAGCAAGAAGGACGCCGGTGCCTGGACCGTGCCCAAGGGCGAGTACGGGCCCGGCGAGGCCGCCTGGGACGCGGCGCGCCGGGAGTTCCGGGAGGAGCTGGGCCTGCCGCCGCCCGACGGGGAGGCCGTCGCGCTGGGCGAGGTCCGACAGAGCGGCGGCAAGACCGTCACGGCCTGGGCGGTCGAGGCCGACCTGGACCCGGAGACGATCGAACCCGGCACCTTCACCATGGAGTGGCCGCCGCGGTCGGGCCGCGTCCAGGAGTTCCCCGAGCTGGACCGCGTGCGGTGGTTCGGCGTGGACCGGGCCCGTGCGGTGATCGTCACAGCCCAGGCCGCGTTTCTGGACCGGCTGGCGGAGCACTCGAACCACAGGTGAGCCACCCCGCGGCTCACCTGGACGGACACGTCCGCTCCGCGTTGCGGCGCCGACCGCCGCGCGGGAAGGTCGTATCAAGCCCCGCTCCGAGGGAGGCCAGCCATGCCCATCGCGACGGTGAACCCGGCGAACGGCGAGACGCTCAAGACGTACGAGGCCATGGACGAGGAAGAACTGGAGCGCCGGCTCCAGCTCGCCGAGGCCACGTTCCGCAGCTACCGGACGACCACGTTCGCCGAGCGTGCCCGGCTGCTCCACCGGGCCGCCGACCTGCTCGACGAGGATCAGGACGAGATCGCCCGGGTGATGACCACCGAGATGGGCAAGCCGGTCAAGCAGGCGCGGGCGGAGGCCGCGAAGTGCGCCAAGGCCATGCGCTGGTACGCCGAGCGCGCCGAGGGGCTGCTGGCCGACGAGGAGCCCGCCGAGTCGGACGTACGGGATTCCGGCGCGTCCCGGGTACGGGTGCGGTACCGCCCGCTGGGCCCCGTCCTCGCGGTGATGCCCTGGAACTTCCCGCTGTGGCAGGTGGTCCGGTTCGCCGCGCCCGCGCTGATGGCGGGCAACGTGGGGCTGCTCAAGCACGCCTCCAACGTCCCCCAGACCGCCCTGTACCTGGAGGACCTGCTGCACCGGGCGGGCTTCACGCCAGGCTGCTTCCAGACGCTGCTGATCGGCTCGGCGGCGGTGGACGACATCCTGCGCGACGACCGGGTGAAGGCCGCCACCCTGACGGGCAGCGAGCCGGCCGGGCGGGCGGTCGCCTCCACCGCCGGGGAGATGATCAAGAAGACGGTGCTGGAGCTGGGCGGCAGCGACCCGTACATCGTCATGCCCTCCGCCGACCTCGACCGGGCGGCCCGGATCGCGGTGACCGCGCGGACGCAGAACAACGGGCAGTCGTGCATCGCCGCCAAACGGTTCATCGTGCACTCCGACGTCTACGACGCCTTCGCCGAGAAGTTCGTCGCGGGCATGCGGGCGCTGAAGGTCGGCGACCCGCTGGAGGAGGACACGGACATCGGGCCGCTCGCCAGTGAGCGGGGGCGGGCCGACCTGGAGGAGCTGGTCGACGACGCCAGGCGCTCCGGAGCCGAGGTGCTGTGCGGCGGGGAGCGGCCGGACGGGCCGGGCTGGTTCTACCCGCCGACCGTGCTCGCCGGGATCACCCGGGAGATGCGCATCCACCGTGAGGAGGCGTTCGGGCCGGTCGCCGGGCTCTACCGGGCCGGGGACCTGGACGAGGCGGTCCTGATCGCCAACGACTCGCCCTTCGGGCTCAGTTCGAACGTCTGGACGCGGGAGGAGGGGGAGGTCGAGCGGTTCACGCGGGACCTCGAGGCCGGGTCGGTGTTCGTGAACGGTATGACGGCGTCCCACCCGGCGATCCCGTTCGGGGGTGTGAAGAGGTCCGGGTACGGGCGTGAGCTGTCCGGGCAAGGAATCCGGGAGTTCTGCAACATCACGACCGTTTGGCACGGTGCGTGACGGTCGCACGACTACCATCCCGTCTGTGAACCGCGAAGTGACTCTGCCTCTGATCGTCGACGACCGCGGGACCTTGCAGGTGGCTGCCTCCGAAGTGAGCAAGCTGTTGCGGACGGTCGGTGGGCGGTGGCTGCGCCTTGTCGAGGCCGGTGAAGACGGCCTCGACGAGGACACCGTGGCCGCGCTGACCATCGAGCTGGCGAAGCTGGCCGACCGGATCGACGTCGCGTGCATCGCCCACAGCAGCGGGGGTGCGCCGTAGGACGGGCGTTCACCGGTCTGGAGTAGTCCGACGCGAGATCGTCGCTCTCCCGGGTGATCGTGGATGGACCACCCCCTGAGGTGAACCACCTTCTGACCGGCGGGTGCGAGCCCGCCGGACGGCGAAAGCAGGCACGGTTCATGGCGACTTTGTGCAGACCCTCGGTGTCGGTTCCGGAGCACGTGATCACGATGGAGGAGACGCTGGAGCTGGCGCGCTCCCGCCACGCGGACCACCCACAGCTGCCGCTGGCTCTCCGGCTGATCGAGAACACGGGCGTGAAGACCCGGCACATCGTGCAGCCGATCGAGGAGACCCTGAAGCACCCGGGCTTCGAGGAGCGCAACAAGCTCTACGAGGCCGAGGCCAAGGCCCGGGTCCCCGCGGTGATCCAGCGCGCGCTCGACGACGCGGAGCTGCTCACCAGCGACATCGACGTGATCGTCTTCGTCTCGTGCACGGGCTTCATGATGCCCTCGCTCACCGCGTGGCTGATCAACGAGATGGACTTCGACAGCACCACCCGGCAGATGCCCATAGCCCAGCTGGGCTGTGCCGCCGGCGGCGCCGCGATCAACCGGGCGCACGACTTCTGCACGGCCTACCCCGAGACCAACGCGCTGATCGTGGCGTGCGAGTTCTGCTCGCTCTGCTACCAGCCCACCGACCTCGGCGTCGGCTCGCTGCTCTCCAACGGCCTGTTCGGCGACGGCATCGCCGCCGCCGTGGTCCGCGGCCGGGGCGGCACCGGTGTGGAGCTCGAACGCAACGGCTCGTACCTCATCCCGAAGACCGAGGACTGGATCATGTACGACGTCCGGGCCACCGGCTTCCACTTCCTGCTGGACAAGCGGGTGCCGGCCACGATGGAGCCGCTCGCCCCGGCGCTGCAGGCCCTGGCAGGCCGGCACGGCTGGGACGCGGCCGACCTGGACTTCTACATCGTCCACGCGGGCGGCCCCCGAATACTCGACGACCTCAGCAAGTTCCTGGAGGTCGACCCGCACGCGTTCCGCTTCAGCCGGGCCACGCTCACCGAGTACGGCAACATCGCCAGCGCCGTGGTGCTGGACGCCCTGCGCCGGCTGTTCGACGAGGGCGGTGCCGAGCACCGGGCTCGCGGGCTGCTGGCCGGGTTCGGTCCCGGTATCACCGCGGAGATGACGCTGGGCCGCTGGAGCGTCCCGGACGAGGACACGGCATGAGGCTCGCCGCCGCGCCGGGTCGACCGCCCCCCGGGAAGGGGGGCGCTGATCCGGCGACCGGAGGTCTTCCCGGTGAGCCGGGGAAGGTGAGGAACCGATGACGGCGACCGAGGGGCTGCTCGTGCCGCCCGGCCACGGCCGGGTGGTGCAGACGCCGGCCCAGCGCGTGACCTTCAAGGTGACCGGCACCCACTCGCGGATGGCGTCCACCTTCGAGGTGGAGGTCCCGCCGGGCTTCGACGTGGGTGCCCATGTGCACACCCGCAGCGAGGAGCTGTTCTACGTGCTGGACGGCGAGCTGGACGTGCTCGCCTTCGAGCCGCGCATCCGGACCCCCGACAACTGGCAGAAGTGGGAGTCGAGTTCGGGCAACCGGGTGGTCCGGGCGACCCCGGGCACGGTCATCGTCGTACCGCCGGGGTGCCCGCACGCGTTCGCGAACCCGACGGAGTCACCGGCGCGGATGTTCTTCCAGGCCTCCCCGCCCCCGGACCACGAGCGCTACTTCGAGGAGCTGCTCGAGATCCTCGGGGACGGGGGGCCGCCGGACCACGAGGCGATCGAGGCGCTGCGCAAGCGCTACGACATCGAACAGCTCACCCCGCTGCGGCACCGGTGAGCCACGGGGCCGAGGGCCCCTCGTCCGGATCACGCCGGGCTCACGGAGCCTGATCCGGACGAGGGGCCCCGGACCCTGAAGGGCGTGGGAGGTGCCCCCACCGGCCACGACAGGTCCTAGCGGATCGGCATCCCCGCGAGCGTCCGGGCGATCACCAGGCGCTGGATCTCGCTCGTCCCTTCGAAGATGGTGTAGATCGCGGCGTCGCGGTGCATGCGCTCCACCGGGTACTCACGGGTGTAGCCGTTGCCGCCGAGGATCTGTATCGCCTGGGCGGTGACCTTCTTCGCGGTCTCGCTGGCGAACAGCTTCGACATGGAGCCCTCGGCCGCGGTGAACTGCTTGCCGTTGACCGCCATCCAGGACGCCCGCCAGACGAGGAGCCGGGCGGCGTCGATCTGCGTCCGCATGTCCGCGAGCTGGAAGGCGACGCCCTGGTTGTCGATGATCGGGCGGCCGAACTGCTCGCGGGTCTTCGCGTAGTCGAGGGCGACCTCGTACGCGGCCCGGGCGGTGCCCACCGCCATCGCGCCCACCGCCGGACGCGAGGCCTCGAAGGTGGCCATCGCCGCGTTCTTCACGCGCTCACCGCCCGCCTTGGCCTTCTCCCGGGCACGGGCGAGCCGCTCGTCCAGCTTCTCCTTGCCGCCGAGCAGGCAGGAGCCGGGGACGCGCACGTTGTCCAGGATCACCTCGGCGGTGTGGGAGGCGCGGATGCCGTGCTTCTTGAACTTCTGGCCCTGCGCGAGCCCCGGCGTCCCCGGCGGGACGATGAAGGAGGCGTGGCCCTTGGAGCCCAGCTCCGGGTCGACGACGGCGACGACGACGTGGACGTTGGCGATGCCGCCGTTGGTCGCCCAGGTCTTGGTGCCGTTGATCACCCACTCGTCCTTGGCCTCGTCGTACACCGCGCGGGTGCGCATGGAGGCCACGTCGGAGCCGGCGTCGGGCTCGGAGGAGCAGAAGGCGGCCACCTTCACGTCGCTCGCGTCGCCGTACATCTGGGGGATCCAGGTGCCGATCTGCTCGTCGGTCCCGTTGGCGAGAACGCCCACGGCGGCCAGGCCGGTGCCCACAATGGACAGGGCGATGCCCGCGTCACCCCAGAACAGTTCCTCCATGGCCATCGGGATGCCGAGCCCGGTGGGGTCGAAGTACTGCTGCGCGTAGAAGTCGAGGGAGTAGATGCCGACCTTCGCGGCCTCCTGGATGACCGGCCAGGGAGTCTCCTCACGCTCGTCCCATTCGGCGGCCGCGGGCCGGATGACGTCGGCGGCGAAGCCGTGCAGCCAGTCCCGGACCTCCTTCTGTTCGTCGTTGAGCTCCATGGTGAACTCGGCCATGTCCCCTCCAGCGGCGGCAGTACGTGTTACTAGCGGTAACACAAGTCTGTTACTCGTCAGTAGGAAAAGTCAACTCCGGACGGCACCTCGGCATCCCGTTCGATGTCAGGGGCATCGTCAGTGTTAGTTTGCGCAGGCGTGACCGAATCAGCACGGGTGGGGAGAGCACATGGACACCACACAGCGGACCGATCAGCAGCGGTCCGCCGACCGCCGACGGCGCGAGCTGCTGGAGGCCGCCGACCGGGTGGTGCTCCGCGACGGCCCACAGGCCTCGATGAACGCGATCGCCGCGGAGGCGGGCATCACCAAGCCCATCCTGTACCGCCACTTCGGCGACAAGGGCGGCCTTTACGCGGCCCTGGCCAAGCGGCACACGGACGCCCTGCTCGATTCGCTGCGGGCCGCGCTGGACGCGCCCGCCGAACGGCGGGAGCGGGTGGAGGCCACGCTGGACACCTACCTCGCCGCGATCGAGGCCCGGCCCCAGGTGTACCGCTTCCTGATGCACCCGTCGGAGGGCGGTCAGGGCGGCGACCAGGGCTTCGACGTCGGCAAGCACTCGGCTCCGCTGCTCAGGCGGATGGGCGAGGAACTGGCCCAGGTGATCGAGGAGCGGCTGGACCTGGGCCCGGGCAGCCAGCAGCTGGCCCGGGTGTGGGGCCACGGGATCGTCGGGATGATGCACGCGGCGGGTGACTGGTGGCTGGGCGAACGCCCCTGCAACCGTGCGGAGTTGGTGCGCAGCCTGGCCGACCTGCTGTGGGGGCGCCTGGCGGCGGCGGGGGACAAGGTGGGCGGTCCGCGGTTCTGAGGCCCCCGCACCCGTCGGCGCACCCGTCACCGCTCCCACGACGCCCGCGCCACCTGCCGCATCAGCCTGCGGTGACGCCGGCCCGTCAGGTGGTCCGCGTACAGCCTGCCCTCCAGGTGATCGCACTCGTGCTGGAGGCACCTGGCGAAGAACCCCGTGCCGTGCACCGTGACCGGCTCCCCGGTCACGGTGCGTCCCTCGACGACCGCGTGGTCGAACCGCTCCGTCCCCGCCTCCAGCCCCGGCAGGGACAGGCAGCCCTCCGGGCCCCGGACCACCACACCGTCCGCCTCCACCATCCGCGGGTTCACCACATGTCCCAGGTGGCGCACCTCGTCGTCGTCCGGGCAGTCGTAGACGAAGACGCGCAGCGGCACCCCGATCTGATTCGCGGCCAGGCCCACCCCCTGCGCCGCGTACATGGTGGCGAACAGGTCCTCCACCAGGGCCGCCAGCTCGGGACCGAAGTCGGTGACCTCGGCGCATCGTTCGCGCAGCACCGCGTCGCCGAGCAGGGTGAGGGGCCGGACCCGCCCGCGGGCGCCCGGGATGAAACCGTGTCGCATGGCCGCAAGGGTACGGTTCCTTCGGCCCACGACCGCCGCGCAGACGTGGGCCGCGGTTCGGGCATGTGAGTGGATCTCGATAGGCTGATGCCCCACCACGTTGCCGGTTGACTTGAGGCGCGGCGCGTACGCAAGGAGGATCGAGATCTGATGGCAGGCAACTCGGACCCGCTCACGCCGCGGGCCAAGCTGGCCGTGACCGCGGGCAAGGCGGTCGCGGCGGCGTCGCGCGCCGCGGGACGCGGCAGCGGTTCGGTGATCGGCGGCAAGGTGGCGCTCAGACTCGACCCCGACCTCCTCGCCCGGCTCGCCCAGAACCTGGACGTCATCCTGGTGTCGGCGACCAACGGCAAGACCACCACCACCCGGCTCATCGCCGAGGCGCTGCGGGCCGCCGGCCCGGTGGTGTCCAACGCGCTCGGCGCCAACATGCCGGCCGGCATCACCTCGGCGCTGGCGGGCGGCTCGGACTCCAAGTTCGGCGTGATCGAGGTCGACGAGAAGTACCTGGCCGGTGTGGCCCGGGACACCGCCCCCAAGTGCATCGCCCTGCTCAACCTCTCCCGCGACCAGCTCGACCGCGCCGCCGAGACGCGGATGCTGGCCGAGAACTGGCGCGAGGGCCTGGCCGGGTCCAAGGCGGTCATCGTCGCCAACTGCGACGACCCGCTGGTGGTGTGGGCCGCCTCCTCCTCCCCCAACGTGATCTGGGTCGCCGCCGGGCAGATGTGGAAGGACGACGCCTGGTCCTGCCCGTCATGCGGCGGTGTGATGCAGCGGCCCGGCGACGACTGGTTCTGCGGCGAGTGCGGCTTCCGCCGTCCGACGCCGAGCTGGGCGCTGTCCGGGGACCACGTGCTCGACCCGCACGGCTCGGCCTGGCCGATCCACCTCCAGCTGCCGGGCCGCGCCAACAAGGCCAACGCCACCTCCTCCGCGGCCGTCGCCGCCGTCTTCGGGGTGCCGCCGCAGGTCGCCCTGGAGCGGATGTACCAGGTGCAGGCGGTCGCCGGACGGTACGACGTCGTGCAGTTCCAGGGCCGTGACCTGCGCCTGCTGCTGGCGAAGAACCCGGCCGGCTGGCTGGAGACGTTCTCGCTCATCGACCCGCCGCCCGCCCCGGTGATCCTGTCCGTGAACGCCCGCGGTGCCGACGGCACCGACACCTCCTGGCTGTGGGACGTCGACTACACGCGGCTGACCGGCCACCCGATCTTCGTCCTCGGCGACCGCAAGCTGGACCTCGCGGTGCGCCTGGAGGTCGCGAACCAGCACTTCCAGGTCTGCGAGAACCTGGAGCAGGCCGTGCAGATGTGCCCGCCGGGCCGGGTCGAGGTCATCGCGAACTACACCGCGTTCCAGGACCTGCGGCGCCGTGTCGGCAACTGACCGCATCAGACAACCGCATCGGACAACGGAGCGACGATCCCTCATGAGCGACAACCAACTGCGGCTGGTGTGGATCTACCCGGATCTGCTGAGCACCTACGGCGACCAGGGCAACGCGCTGGTCATCGAGCGGCGGGCCCGGCAGCGCGGCCTGGACGTGGCGCGGCTCGACGTGCGCAGCGACCAGCCGATCCCCACCTCCGGCGACATCTACCTGATCGGCGGCGGTGAGGACCGGCCGCAGCGGCTCGCCGCGGAGCGGCTGCGCCGCGACGGGCACCTGTACCAGGCGGTGCAGAACGGCGCGATCGTCTTCGCGGTCTGCGCCGGCTACCAGATCCTCGGCCACGAGTTCGTCAACGACCTCGGCCAGCGCGAGCCCGGCCTCGGTCTGCTCGACGTGACGACCGTGCGCGGTACGGGCGAGCGGTGCGTCGGGGACGTCCTCGCGGACATCGACCCGCGCCTGGGCCTGCCCCAGCTGACCGGCTTCGAGAACCACCAGGGCGTCACCCAGCTCGGCCCGACCGCCCGCCCCCTCGCCCAGGTCCGCCTGGGCAAGGGCAACGGCACGGGGGACGGCACGGAGGGCGCGTACAACGACACCGTCTTCGGTACGTACATGCACGGGCCCGTCCTCGCCCGCAATCCGCAGATCGCCGACCTGCTGCTGAAGCTGGCGCTGGACGTCAACGCGCTGCCGCCGATCGACGACCGGTGGTACGAGGCGCTGCGCACCGAACGCATCACGGCCGCGCAGCAGCCCGCCTAGGCGGCCCGGCCGGCCCGTGCGGGGTCCGGTCCACAGGGACTGGAGCCGCCTTCGAGTGCCCTGGCCGAGGGTGGTCCGCAGGCCCGCCTGACAGCGCGTCCGCTCACATGTGCGGGCACGTCCAGCAGGCGGACGCCTGCTGCGGAGCCACCCCCTCACGCCGGTAGGGTGGCCGGGATACAGCCGGACAGCGTGGTCCGGTCCCCGGCCCACGTCTAGAAGGTATTCGGGCTATGCGCATTGGTGTCCTCACGTCCGGCGGCGACTGCCCCGGCCTGAACGCCGTCATCCGGTCCGTCGTGCACCGCGCCGTCGCCGACCACGGCGACGAGGTCATCGGATTCCGGGACGGCTGGAAGGGCCTCCTGGAGTGCGACTACCTCAAGCTCGACCTGGACGCCGTGGGTGGCATCCTGGCGCGCGGCGGCACCATCCTCGGCTCCTCCCGGGTCCGCCCGGAGCACCTGAGGGACGGTGTGGCACGGGCCAGGGGGCACGTCGAGGAGCTCGGTCTCGACGCGATCATCCCGATCGGCGGCGAGGGCACGCTGAAGGCGGCCCGCCTGCTGTCGGACAGCGGCCTGCCCATCGTGGGCGTGCCGAAGACCATCGACAACGACATCGCGGTCACGGACGTCACCTTCGGCTTCGACACGGCCGTCGGCGTCGCCACCGAGGCCCTGGACCGGCTGAAGACCACGGCCGAGTCCCACCAGCGTGTGCTGATCGTGGAGGTCATGGGCCGCCACACCGGCTGGATCGCCCTGCACTCGGGCATGGCGGCCGGCGCCCACGCCGTCGTCGTGCCCGAGCGGCCCTTCGACATCGAGGAGCTGACCCGGAAGGTCGGCGAGCGGTTCGAGGCGGGCAAGCGGTTCGCGATCGTGGTGGCGGCCGAGGGTGCCAAGCCGAAGCCCGGTTCCATGGAGTTCGACGAGGGCGGCAAGGACGTCTACGGCCACGAGCGCTTCGCCGGGATCGCCCGGCAGCTCTCCGTCGAACTGGAGCAGCGGCTGGGCAAGGAGGCACGGCCGGTCATCCTCGGGCACGTGCAGCGCGGTGGCACGCCGACCGCGTACGACAGGGTGCTGGCCACCCGGTTCGGCTGGCACGCGGTGGAGGCGGTGCACCGCGGCGAGTTCGGCCGGATGACCGCGCTGCGGGGTACGGACATCGTGATGGTGTCGCTGGCCGAGGCCGTCCAGACGCTGAAGACCGTGCCCTCCGAGCGGTACGACGAGGCGGAGTGCGTGCTCTGAGCTCCCGGTCCGAGCGGACCTCCCCGCCCCCGGCCGCGGACGTGACCGGGGGCGGCTCTACTCTTGGGGGCGGACAGACGCGTACAACCCCCACGAATCAGGAGCCGGCGGATGGATCACAGCGGGCACGGCATGGTCATGGATCTGCCGCCGTTCACGCTGGGGCGGGGTCTTCAGTGGTCGGCGGACCCGTTCTTCCTCGTGGCGTGCCTGCTGGGGCTCGGGCTGTACGGGTGGGGCGTGGTACGGCTGCGGCGGCGCGGTGACACGTGGCCGGCCGGCCGGACGGTGTCGTACGCCGTGGGTGTGCTGACCATAGGGCTGATGATGTGCACCAGGCTGAACGACTACGGCATGGTCATGTTCAGCGTGCACATGGTCCAGCACATGGTGATCAGCATGCTGTCGCCGATCCTGGTCCTGCTGGGCGCCCCGGTCACCCTGGCACTGCGCGCACTGCCGGTCGCGGGCAAGGGCCGCGCCGGTCCGCGCGAGCTGCTGCTGGCGCTGCTGCACAGCCGGTACATGCGGGTGATCACGCATCCCGTGTTCACGATCCCGCTGTTCATCGCGAGCCTGTACGCGCTGTACTTCACGCCGATCTTCGACTTCCTGATGGGCTCGAAGACGGGGCACGTCGCGATGATGGTGCACTTCCTCGCGGTGGGCGTGGTGTTCTTCTGGCCGATCATCGGCGTGGACCCGGGGCCGCACCGGCCCGGGTACCTGATCAGGATGCTGGAGCTGTTCGCGGGCATGCCGTTCCACGCGTTCTTCGGGATCGCGCTGATGATGGCGTCGACGCCGATGGTGGCGACGTTCCGCAACCCGCCCGCCTCGCTCGGCATCGACGCGCTCTCCGACCAGAACGCGGCCGGCGGGATCGCCTGGGCGTTCAGCGAGATCCCGTCCGTGCTGGTGCTGATCGCGCTGCTGTTCCAGTGGTACGGCTCGGAGCAGCGGCAGGCCAGGCGCAAGGACCGGGCCGCCGACCGTGACGGGGACCAGGAGCTGGCGGCGTACAACGCCTATCTGGCCTCACTGAACGCACGCGAGAACTGAGTCACCGGTATGCCGTAGCGCAACCGTTCGGGGCACCATGGAGGCACGGACCCTGAGGAGGCTGGTGCGATGCCCGGTTCCACGAACGGTTCCACGAAGGCCATGGGGGTGCTCACCGTCGGCGGGCTCGTCGTCGTGACGGCCTACACGGTGGCGCTCGGCAGCAACGGCTGGCTGTGGTTCGGCTGGGTGGTGCTGGGGCTGCTCACGCTGGCGATGATCGTGACCGAGAGGCCCTGAGCCCGGCCCTCCTCAGTGCACCCCCGGCTGGTACTTCGGCAGCCGTGCGGTGATCTTCATGCCCGCGCCGGCCGCGGTCTCGATGACGAGGCCGTGGTCGTCGCCGTAGACCTGGCGGAGCCGGTCGTCGACGTTGGACAGGCCGATGCCGCCCGAGGGGCCGGCCTCGCCGGCGAGGATGCGGCGCAGCAGGCCGGGGTCCATGCCGACGCCGTCGTCCTCGATGACGACCAGCGCCTCGGCGCCCGCGTCCCGCGCGGTGATCTGGATGTGGCAGGCGTCGGCCTTGCCCTCCAGACCGTGCTTGACGGCGTTCTCCACGAGGGGCTGGAGGCACAGGAAGGGCAGGGTGACCGGCAGCACCTCGGGGGCGATCTGCAGGGTGACGGAGAGGCGGTCGCCGAAGCGGGCCCGGACCAGCGCCAGGTAGTGGTCGATGGCGTGCAGTTCGTCGGCGAGGGTGGTGAAGTCGCCGTGCCTGCGGAACGAGTAGCGGGTGAAGTCGGCGAACTCCAGCAGCAGTTCCCTGGCCCGCTCCGGGTCGGTGCGCACGAACGAGGCGATCACCGCGAGCGAGTTGAAGATGAAGTGCGGGGATATCTGGGCGCGCAGGGCCTTGATCTCGGCCTCGATGAGCCGCGTCCGGGACCGGTCGAGGTCCGCGAGCTCCAGCTGGACGCTCACCCAGCGGGCCACCTCTCCGGCCGCCCGGACCAGGACCGCGGACTCGCGCGGGGCGCAGGCGACGAGCGCGCCGTGCACCCGGTCGTCGACGGTCAGGGGCGCCACGACGGCCCAGCGGACGGGGCAGTCGGGGGTGGCGCAGCTGAGCCGGAAGGCCTCGCCGCGCCCGGTCTCCAGCGGCCCCGCCAGCCGCGCCATCACCTCCGCGCGGTGGTGGGCGCCCACTCCGTCCCAGACCAGCACGTCCTCAAGATCGGTGAGGCACAGCGCGTCCGTGCCGAGCAGGGTGCGCAGGCCGCGGGCGGACTTGCGGGCGGTCTCCCCGGTGAGGCCGGCCCGCAGCGGGGGCGCGGCGAGCGAGGCGGTGTGCAGCGTCTGGAAGGTGGCGTGCTCCACGGGCGTGCCGAGGCCGCCGAGCGTCTCGGGCCGGGCGGTCCGGCGCCCGAGCCAGAAGCCGGCCGCCAGCAACGGCAGGACGGCGGCACAGAGACCCGCGAGAAAGCCGCTCACACCCTCCTCCCGGCCCGCAGCACACCGGCACCAGGGCGAACGCCCCCAGAACCCCCCGGGCACCCCCCGGCCCACCGCAACCGCGAGCCCGCCGCCCATAGCCACGGCGCACCGCGGGGACCCGCCGGGAAGCCGCTCACACCGTCACCTCGGCCCGTAGTTCCTCGGGCAGGTGGAAGCGGGCGAGGACCGCCGCCGTGCCGGGCGGTACCCGGGCCGGGGTGGCCAGGGACACCAGCACCATGGTGAGGAAGCCCAGCGGCACCGACCACAGGGCGGGCCAGGCGAGCAGGGCGTGCAGCGAGCCGGTGCCCGGGACGTCCGCCATGGTCGCGGCGACCGCGAGGAACGCGGAGCCGCCGCCCACCAGCATGCCCGCGGCCGCGCCGGGCGGGGTCAGCCGGCGCCACCAGATGCCGAGGACGAGCAGCGGGCAGAAGGAGGACGCCGACACCGCGAAGGCCAGCCCCACCGCGTCCGCCACCGGCAGCCCGCCGACCAGCATGCTCGCCGCCAGCGGCACGGCCATGGCTAGCACCGTGCCCAGCCGGAAGTGCCGTACGCCGCGCGAGGGCAGCACGTCCTGGGTGAGCACCCCGGCGACCGCCATGGTCAGCCCGGAGGCCGTGGACAGGAAGGCGGCGAAGGCACCGCCCGCGACCAGCGCGCCCAGCAGGTCGCCGCCGGCACCGCCGATCATGCGGCCGGGCAGCAGCAGGACGGCGGCGTCCGCGTCGCCGCCGAGGGTGAGCTCGGGGGCGTACAGGCGGCCGAGGGCGCCGTAGACCGGCGGCAGCAGGTAGAAGCCGCCGATCAGGGCGAGGACGGCGACCGTGGTGCGGCGGGCGGCACCACCGTGCGGGCTGGTGTAGAAGCGGACGACGACGTGCGGCAGGCCCATGGTGCCGAGGAAGGTGGCCAGCATCAGCCCGTACGTGGCGTACAGCGGGCGTTCCTCGCGGCTCGTCGTGAGGGAGGTGGACATGCCGCCGGCGCTGACCCGGCCGGCGGCGGGGACGGGGGTGCCCCGGGCGAAGCTCAGGCGGGTGCCGCCCTCGATGCGGTGGGTGCCCGCGGGCAGGCGGAGCCGGGTGCCGTCGTGGCCGCGGCCGTCGACCGTGCCGCGGACGGTGACCGTGAGCGGCTTCTCGAGCCGGAGGTCGAGACTCTCCCCCACCCGGACGGTGCGCTGCTCGCGGAAGGCGGCCGGTTCCGCGAACGCGGGTTTCGGGCCGCCGTCGGCCTGCCAGGCCAGGACGAGGAAGAGGGCGGGGACGAGGAGGGCGGTGAGCTTGAGCCAGTACTGGAAGGCCTGTACGAAGGTGATGCTGCGCATGCCTCCCGCGGCGACGGTCGCCACCACGACCACGGCGACGATGACCCCGCCGAGCAGGTCGGGGGCCCCGGTGAGCACCGTCAGCGTCAGTCCGGCGCCCTGGAGCTGGGGCAGCAGGTACAGCCAGCCGACGCCGACCACGAAGGCCCCGGCCAGCCGTCGCACGCCCTGTGAGGCGAGCCTGGCCTCGGCGAAGTCCGGCAGGGTGTAGGCGCCGGAGCGGCGCAGCGGGGCGGCGACGAAGAGGAGCAGGACGAGGTAGCCGGCCGTGTAGCCGACCGGGTACCAGAGCATGTCCGGGCCCTGGACGAGGACCAGTCCCGCGATGCCGAGGAAGGAGGCGGCGGAGAGGTACTCGCCGCTGATGGCGGCCGCGTTCAGGCGGGGGCCGACGGTGCGCGAGGCGACGTAGAAGTCGGAGGTGGTGCGGGAGACGCGCAGGCCGAAGGCGCCGACGAGGACGGTCGCCACGACGACGAGGGCGACGGCGGGGACGGCGTAGCCGGAGTTCATCGGTCCGCTTTCGGTCATCGGTCTTCGATGAGGCGTACGAAGTCGCGCTCGTTGCGTTCGGCGCGGCGCACGTACCAGCGGGCGAGCAGGACCAGCGGCGCGTACAGGCAGAAGCCGAGCACCACCCAGGCGAGGCGGCGGGCGTCGGGGGCGGCCGCGAAGACCAGCGGGAGCGGGCCGACGAGCAGCACCAGGACCGCGAGTCCGGTGAGCGCGGCGCGCAGCTGGGTGCGCATCAGGGAGCGGACGTAGGTGTGGCCGAGGGTGGTGAGCTCGTCGATCTCGGTGCGCGGCCGGTAGTAGCCGGAGGTCCTGCGGGTGCGGCGGGGCGGTCCGGTGACGGTGACACGGCGTTCGGTGGGCTCCACGGTGCCTCCCTACCCCGCGGTCCGGCGCATCAGCAGGTCCCGCAGCTCCCGGGCGTGCCGCCGGCTGACCTGGAGTTCCTCGCCGCCGACCAGGACGCTCACGGTGCCCGCGTCCAGGCGGAGCTCGCCGATGTGGCGCAGGGCGACGAGGTGGCGGCGGTGGATGCGGACGAAGCCACGGCCGCGCCAGCGTTCCTCCAGGGTGGACAGCGGGATGCGGACGAGGTGACTGCCGCGGTCGGTGTGCAGCCGGGCGTAGTCGCCGTGCGCCTCGACGTGGGTGATGTCGTCGACGGCGAGGAAGCGGGTCACGCCGCCGCGTTCGACGGGTATCTGTTCGGGGTCGGGTTCGTGCACGGGGATCGGTGGCGCGGTGCCGCGCAGTTCGGCGGCCCGGCGGACGGCCTCGGCCAGGCGTTCCTTGCCGACGGGTTTGAGTACGTAGTCGACCGCCTTGAGATCGAACGCGCGTACGGCGAAGTCCTCGTGCGCGGTGACGAACACGACCAGCGGCGGGTGGGCGAACCCGGTCAGTAACCGGGCCATCTCCAGGCCGTCGAGGCCGGGCATCTGGATGTCGAGGAAGACCACGTCGATGGCGTCGGGCCCGGCCGGACCGGACTCCAGGGCACGGGTGATGCGGCGCAGCGCGCCGGTGGCGTCCCCCGCGCCCTCGGCGCTGCTGATGCGCGGGTCGGCGTGGAGCAGGTAGAGGAGTTCCTCGAGCGAGGGGCGTTCGTCGTCGACGGCGAGGGCGCGCAGCATGAACGTGGAGTGTAGGAGGAAACCGCATGCCTGGACATGTGCCGGGCGTGGACGTCCGCGCTGGATACAGTGCCGGCATGAACAGCAGGACCACCGCGTTCGACGAGCTCGACCGGAAAATCGTCACCGCGTTGATGGCGAACGCCAGGACCAGCTTCGCCGAGATCGGATCGGCGATCGGGCTGTCGGCCACCGCGGTGAAGCGGCGGGTGGACCGGCTGCGGGACACCGGCGTGATCACGGGGTTCACGGCCACCGTGCAGCCGTCGGCGCTGGGCTGGCGGACGGAGGCGTACGTGGAGGTGTACTGCGAGGGGGCGGCGCCGCCGAGGCGGCTGGCGGAGGTGGTCCGCAACCATCCGGAGATCACGGCCGCGATGACCGTGACGGGCGGCGCGGACGCGCTGCTGCACGTGCGGGCCCGGGACGTGGAGCACTTCGAGGAGGTGCTGGAGCGGATCCGCGTGGAGCCGTTCATCCGGAAGACGATCAGCGTGATGGTGCTGTCCCACCTCATCCCGGAAAGCCCGGAAGCGGGAGCCACCCACGCGGCACCGGAATGACGCCGGGTATGCGCATCATCCGTGCGTGTCGAATCCGCAGAACGCAGCGATACTGCGCAGGAACGCAGCCTTTTTTCCTTGTCGTCCGCCTTTCCCGCTTCCTACCTTGGTGTCACCCCTCAGTGACACACAGGAAAACGGAGGGAACCCTCTGTGGCCGAAAGCCGTGTGCCGCGCCCCCGGCGCTTCCTCGTCTGTGAACCCAGACATTTCGCGGTGCAGTACGCGATCAATCCCTGGATGCATCCCGACCGGCCCGTCGACGTGGATCTCGCCCAGGAGCAGTGGCAGGCGCTGATCCGCGCCTACCGCGCCCACGGCCACTCGGTGGAGTCCGTCGAGCCGGTCCCCGGACTGCCGGACATGGTCTTCTCCGCGAACGCGGCGTTCGTGGTCGGCGGCCGGGTCTTCGGCTCCCTCTTCCACGCGCCGGAGCGGCGTGCGGAGTCGGTGCACTACGACACCTGGTTCAAGACGGCCGGCTACGACGTGCACCGCCCCGAGTCGGTGTCCGAGGGCGAGGGGGACCTGGTGTGGACGGGCCGGTACGTGCTCGCCGGCACCGGGTTCCGCACCACCCGCGAGGCGCACCGGGAGGTGCAGGAGTTCCTCGGCCACCCGGTGATCGGCCTCACCCTGGTGGACCCGTACTTCTACCATCTGGACACGGCGCTGTTCGTGCTGGACGACGACAACGTCTGCTACTACCCGGAGGCGTTCTCGGCGGGCAGCCGGGAGGTGCTGCGGCGGCTGTACCCGGACGCGGTGCTCGCCACCCGCCGGGACGCCATGGTGTTCGGCCTGAACTCCGTGTCCGACGGCCGGAACGTCTTCATCGCGCCCCGCGCCGAAGCCCTCGCCGAGCGTCTCGCCGGCCACGGCTATGTCCCCGTCCCCGTCGACCTGTCGGAGTTCCACAAGGCCGGCGGTGGCATCAAGTGCTGCACCCAGGAGATCCGCTGATGACCGCACCCGCCCGCACGCGTACGTCCGCCGACCTGATCCGTGCGGAGGAGCCCGTCCTGGCGCACAACTACCACCCGCTGCCCGTGGTGGTGGCACGGGCCGAGGGCACCTGGGTGGAGGACGTCGAGGGCAACCGCTACCTGGACATGCTCGCCGGATACTCGGCGCTGAACTTCGGCCACCGGCATCCGGCGCTGATCGAGGCCGCGCACCGCCAGCTGGACCTGTTGACGCTCACCTCCCGCGCCTTCCACAACGACCGGCTCGCCGGGTTCGCGGAGCGGCTCGCGGAGCTGACCGGCCAGGACATGGTGCTGCCGATGAACACCGGGGCCGAGGCGGTGGAGAGCGGCATCAAGGTGGCCCGGAAGTGGGCGTACGAGGTGAAGGGCGTCCCGGCCGACCGGGCGACGATCGTGGTCGCGGCGGACAACTTCCACGGCCGTACGACGACGATCGTGGGCTTCTCCACCGACGAGACGGCCCGGGCGGGCTTCGGCCCCTTCACGCCGGGCTTCCGGATCGTCCCGTACGGCGACCTGGCCGCGCTGGAGGAGGCCGTCGACGAGACGACGGCGGCGGTGCTGCTCGAGCCGATCCAGGGGGAGGCCGGGGTCGTCATCCCCGCCGAGGGCTATCTGGCCGGCGTCGGTGCGCTGACCCGCCGCAGGGGCTGCCTGTTCGTCGCGGACGAGATCCAGTCGGGCCTGGGCCGCACCGGCCGCACCCTCGCGGTGGAGCACGAGGACGTCGTACCGGACCTGCTGCTGCTCGGCAAGGCGCTGGGTGGCGGGATCGTGCCGGTGTCGGCCGTGGTGGGCCGGCGCGAGGTGCTCGGCGTGCTGCGGCCGGGCGAGCACGGCTCCACGTTCGGCGGCAACCCGCTCGCGGCGGCCGTCGGCACGGCCGTGGTCGGGCTTCTCGAGACGGGCGAGTTCCAGCGCCGGGCGACGGAGCTGGGCGTCGTGCTGCGGGACGGACTGGCCGATCTGGTCGGCCGGGGCGTGGTCGGCTTCCGCTCGCGCGGGCTGTGGGCGGGCGTGGACGTCGACCCGGCCATCGGCACCGGCCGCGAGGTCAGCGAGCGCCTCATGCGGGAGGGGATCCTGGTCAAGGACACCCACGGTTCCACGATCCGGCTGGCCCCGCCGCTGACCATCACGGCCGGGGAACTGCGCCACGCGCTGGCCGCGTTGGAGCGGGTACTCGGGCGGAGCTGAGGTCGTCGACGGGCCGGGCGGCGGGACACGGCTGCCTCGTGGTCTCGAACCCGGCCGGTCGGCGCAGCCCGGGGTCACTCCGGAGAGGGGCGTCCACGGGCCGTACCGACCGGTGGACGGGCACCGGGGACCCGGGACGAAGGCCGGATCACCGTCGACGGCGCTGCCGCGGGCCCTGGCCGATCCCGTGTCGGACCCGGTTCCGCGTGACTGCGTCGCCACCTACACTGACTCCCCACAGCACGCCGGTTGACCTGCTAGAACACAGCGGTTGAGCCGATCCGTCACAGTGAGGAGCGACCCCTTGTTCTACTACCTGCTCAAGTACGTGCTGCTGGGGCCGCTGCTGAGAGTGGTCTTCCGGCCCCGCATCGAAGGCCTTGAGCACGTGCCCTCCTCGGGCGCCGCCATCGTCGCCGGCAACCACCTGTCCTTCTCGGACCACTTCCTGATGCCGGCCATCCTCAAGCGGCGCATCACCTTCCTCGCCAAGGCCGAGTACTTCACCGGACCGGGCGTCAAGGGCCGCCTGACCGCGTTCTTCTTCCGCAGCGCGGGCCAGATCCCGGTCGACCGCTCGGGCAAGGACGCCGGTCAGGCCGCGATCCGCGAGGGCCTCGGCGTGCTCCGGAAGGGGGAACTGCTCGGCATCTATCCCGAGGGCACCCGTTCGCACGACGGCCGCCTCTACAAGGGCAAGGTCGGCGTCGCGGTGATGGCGCTGAAGGCCGGGGTGCCGGTCGTGCCCTGCGCGATGATCGGCACCTTCGAGGCCCAGCCGCCGGGCCGGGTCGTCCCGCACCTCCACCCCATCGTCATCCGCTTCGGCAAGCCCCTCGACTTCTCCCGCTACGCGGGCATGGAGAACGAGAAGGCCGTCCTGCGGGCGGTCACCGACGAGATCATGTACGCCATCCTGTCGCTGTCCGAGCAGGAGTACGTCGACCAGTACGCGGCCGTGGCCAAGGCGGAGCAGGCCACGGCCGGCGCGGAGCGGGAACGCCGCTTCCCGCGGATGCCGCTGAGCTGACGGGCCGGGCATGCCTGAGGGGCGGCCGGATCAACCGGCCGCCCCTCCTCACCGTGCCGCGGTCACGGCTTGGGCGTGGCGTGCGGAGCGCAGGTGACGTCCGCGGTGTCCAGCCCGCCGGTGAGCAGGTAGGTGTCCACCCGGTCGTTGATGCACGGGTTGACCAGGCCGGTCACGCCGTGGGAGCCCGCGCCCTTCTCGGTGATCAGGCGGGAGCCCTTGAAGCGCTTGTGCAGTTCGACGGCGCCCTCGTACGGGGTGGCGGCGTCCCGCGTGGACTGCACGATGAGAACCGGCGGCAGGCCCTTGTGGGTCACCACGTCGACCGGGGTCCGCTGCTTGACCGGCCAGGTGGCGCACGGCAGGTTCATCCAGGCGTTGGCCCAGGTCATGAACGGGTAGTCCTTGTTGAGCCGCGTGTTGTCGCGGTCCCACTTCCGCCAGCTGGTGGGCCACTTGGCGTCGGTGCACTCGACGGCCGTGTAGACGGCGTTGCCGTTCTCCGAGGAGATGTTGCCGGCGGTGTCGGACAGGTCCGGGGCGGCCGCGTCGACGAGGGCCTGGGTGTCACCGGCGACGTACTTGCCGAACACCGTGGCGACCGGCACCCACGAGGAGTCGTAGTACGGGGCGCTCTGGAAGAAGGAAATCAGCTCGGCCGGGCCGACGACCCCGCCGAGGGGTTTCTTCTTGGCGGTGGCGCGCAGTTGGAGCCACTTGGCCTGGACGGCGGCGCGGGTGGTGCCGAGGTGGAAGCTCGCGTCGTTGGCGGCGACCCAGTCCTCCCAGTCCTTCCAGCGGCCCTCGAAGGCGATGTCCTGGTTGAGGTTGGCCTGGTACCAGATGTTCTCGCGGGCGGGGTTGACCACGCTGTCGACGACCATCCGGCGGACGTGGCCCGGGAAGAGCGTCCCGTAGACCGCGCCGAGGTAGGTGCCGTAGGAGACGCCGAGGTAGTTGAGCTTCTTCTCGCCGAGTGCGGCCCGGATGACGTCCAGGTCGCGGGCGGTGTTCGGCGTGGTCATGTACGGCAGCATGCCGCCGCTGCGGTCGTAGCAGCCGTCGGCGTACTCCCGGGCGAGCTTGCGCTGGGCCTTCTTGTCGGCCTCGGTGTCCGGCACCGGGTCCATCTTGGGCGCCTTGACGAACTCCTGCGGGTCGACGCACGAGATGGGGGCCGAGTGGCCGACGCCGCGCGGGTCGAAGCCCACGAAGTCGTACGCCTTCGCGGTGTTGGCCCACACGGGGCTCTTGGTGGTGACCCGGCGCGGGAAGCGCATGCCGGAGCCGCCGGGACCGCCGGGGTTGTAGACGAGCGCGCCCTGGCGCTCCTGCTTCGTCCCCGTGTTGCCGATGCGGTCGACGGCGAGCTTGATCTGCTTGCCGTTCGGCTTGGCGTAGTCCAGCGGTACGGAGACCCAGCCGCACTGGATCGGCTTCTCCAGCCCCCAGTCGGCGGGGCAGTCCTGCCAGTCGATCCCGGCCTTGGCCGCCCGGTCCGCGGCGATCGCGGCACCGCGGGCCTCGCGGTCCTGGCCGTGCCGCTCGGCCGCGACGGCCCTGGGCGCCGAGACGGCACCGGCCAGCAGGGTCGCCGTGACGAGCGCTCCGGCCGAACCGAGCGCCAGGACACGCCTCTTCGGTCTGATGTCCCTCAAGTGGGCCCCTCCCCGTACGTAGCTGTGAATGGTCACGGGGGATCCTCGCCGCTGTGAACCACCTGAGAACAGGGGGCGTTGACCTTCTTTACCAATCCGATAACCGGATGATCAAGTCCCGCTGAGCGGAACGCCGTGGTTCCGGTCACCGCACCAGCAGCTCCAGCGCCTCGTCCAGCACCCGCCGCAGCCGCAACGCGTCGGCCGCCACGGCGGTCACCAGCACGGCGGGCCCGGCGAGCGGCATCACGGCGGCCCCCTCCCCCAGCATCCGCGCCGCCACCGGCTCATGCTCGAACTCGGGCCTCACCACCACGAGTTGCCCGACCGCACGGTGTCCCGCCAGCACGGCCGGCCCGTCCCAGCCGCCCGGGGCGCCGGGCCCGCAGGCCAGTTCCTGGTCGAGCACGGTCCCCCCGGCGAGCCGCACCGTGAGGCGGCTGGTGAGCCGTCCGGGTTCCTCCCCGGCCCGTCCCAGCACCTGCTCCTCGCGCAGCACGAGCCGGGCCCCGGCCGCGAGGTCGACGCGGGTGGTGACGTACAGGTCGCTGCCCCGCGCGGAGATCAACTGCTCCGGCAGCCAGTGCAGTTCACCGCCCTCGGCGACGCGGAGCCGGACGTCGTACCGGGCCTCCTCCTTGCCCTGTCCCGGCAGCGCGATGGTCGCCGCGGCGGACCCGACGTGCAGCCGGGCGCCCTCCCCCACCTCGGCCGCCACGGCGAACCGGTCCCCGCCGAGCGGCCCGCTCATCGCACCGACGAGCACGACCCGCGCCTCGGTCCCCCGCGCCCGGGTACGACGCGGCGCCAGCGGCCCCTCGCCGTCCAGCACGGGCAGCGCGGTACCGCCCCGCCCGTCGTCCCGGGCGGTGATCCGGGCGGCGGCCCGCACCCCGGTCGCGGTCACGCCGTCCACGCGGCGAGCCGCCCGCGCACCCATCCGGCCACCTCCATCACGCCCGCCTCGCTCCTGAGCGACTGGAACACCACCGGCAACCCGGCCCGCTGCGCCTTCGCGTCGGCGGCCATCCGCGCCAGGTCGGAGCCCACGTACGGCGCGAGGTCGGTCTTGTTCACCACGAGCAGATCGGCGGTGGTGACCCCCGGACCGCCCTTGCGCGGGATGTCGTCACCCCCGGCGACGTCGATGACGAAGATCTGCGCGTCCACGAGCCCCTTGGAGAAGGTCGCGGTCAGGTTGTCCCCGCCGGACTCCACCAGGATCAGGTCCAGCGGCCCCACCTCGTCCTCCAGGTCCTCCACCGCTTCGAGGTTGGCCGAGATGTCGTCCCTGATGGCGGTGTGCGGACAGGCCCCCGTCTCCACGGCGGCGATCCGCTCCGGCGGCAGCACGGCCTCCCTGAGCAGGAACTCGGCGTCCTCCCGGGTGTAGATGTCGTTCGTGACGACGGCCAACGACAACGTGTCGCGCAGCGCCCGGCAGAGCGCGGCGACCGTGGCGGTCTTCCCGGACCCGACCGGCCCGCCGAGCCCGATCCGCAGGGCCCGGCGGGCGCCGTCGGGCCGGTGGGCGTCGGCGCTGAGGGCGGGGGCGGTGTGCGTGTGGGAGTGGTCGAGATGCATGCGAAGAACTCCATCGGTCAGCACGTCCGGGATCCCCTCCGGGGGATTCGAGGACGAGGCCGTTCAGGCCGAACGGTGGCCCAGGGGCGGAGCCCCTGGCGGGGTGAAAGGGGCGGAGACCCTGGCGGGGTGACAGGGGCGGAGCCCTTGGGGGACGGGAAGGGTAGGGGCGGCGGGGGCGGAACACTCCTACGACGCGAACAGCCGTACGGGCCAGGCCGCGTGCCACTGTGCCCCCACCTCCAGCAACGGCGCGGACGCCGCGGGCAACGCGTCGACCCCCTCCCCGCCCACCCGCAGCGCCGCCTCCACCGCCCGGTCCGCGACGCGATCCAGCTCCGGCGCCAGTCGCGCCAGCACCGCGGTGGCGTCGAAGGGATCGAGACCCAGCAACCGCACCGTCGCGGTCGCGGGCCCGCTCACGCTCTCGTACGCCGCGCAGTACGCCGCGTCCAACGCCTCGAGGCCGGCCGCCCGCGCCGCGAGCCCCAGCACCACGGGCTGATGGGCCCCCTTGGGGAACTTCCCCGCCACGGCGTCCAGTTCACCGCACGGCCAGGCAGCCCGAGCGGCGCGCAGGAGTTGCCGCCCCAGCCGCCGCGCGGCACCCCGCAACGCGGGCGACGGGGTCCGCGCGTCCGCCGCCGCGTCCAGGGCCACGGGATCCACCCCGAGCACGGCAGCCGCGGCGAGCGCGGCGGCCACCAGCCCGGCGGTGTGCAGCCGCCCCCGGCAGAAGTCCTCCAGGCTCCCGGCCCCGCCGATCCGCCCGGCCTTGACGGCCGCCTCGGCCCCGCCGGAGTGGGCGTGGCCGCCGGCCGGGAAGCGGCCGTCGGCCAGCACGAGAAGTGCCGCCCTGGACATCAGAAGAGGAAGTAACGCTGGGCCATGGGCAGTTCGGCCGCCGGTACGGCCTCGACCGGTTCACCGTCGATCCGCACGGCGAAGCTGTCGGGGTCGACCTCGACGCGCGGCCGGGCGTCGTTCTCCTTCATGTCCGCCTTCGTCACGCCACGCGTCGACTCGATGGCGAGGAAGCGCTTGCCCAGGCACAGCCGTTCCGGCAGCCCGTCGTCGAGGGCGAGCGGCGCCACGAAGTTGACGGAGTTGGCGGCGGGCGCCCGTCCGACGGCCCCGTACATGGGCCGCGGGAGCACCGGCTGCGGTGTCGGGATGGACGCGTTCGCGTCGCCCATCTGCGCGTACGCGATCTGGCCGCCCTTGAGGACGAGGAGCGGCTTGACCCCGAAGAACGCGGGCTCCCACAGCACCAGGTCGGCGAGCTTGCCGGTCTCGACGGAACCGATCTCGCGGGCGAGGCCCTGGGCGAGCGCGGGGTTGATCGTGTACTTGGCGACGTACCGCCGCACCCGCCGGTTGTCCGCCCGGCCGTCCCCCGGCAGCGCACCGCGCCGGCGCTTCATCACATGGGCGGTCTGCCAGGTCCGCAGGACGACCTCACCCACCCGCCCCATGGCCTGGGAGTCGGAGGAGATGATCGAGATCGCGCCCAGGTCGTGCAGGACGTCCTCGGCGCCGATCGTCGACGGCCGGATCCGGGACTCGGCGAAGGCCAGGTCCTCGGGGACGGCGGGGTTGAGGTGGTGGCAGACCATCAGCATGTCGAGGTGTTCCTCGGCGGTGTTGACGGTGAACGGCCGCGTCGGGTTGGTGGAGCTGGGCAGCACGTGCGGCTCGGAGACCACGGTCATGATGTCCGGCGCGTGCCCGCCGCCGGCGCCCTCGGTGTGGTACGCGTGGATGCCTCGACCGGCGATCGCGGCGAGCGTGTCGCCGACGAAACCGGCCTCGTTGAGGGTGTCGGTGTGGATGGCGACCTGGATGCCGGTGCGGTCGGCGACGGTCAGCGAGGCGTCGATGACGGCCGGGGTGGAGCCCCAGTCCTCGTGCAGTTTCAGGCCCAGCGCGCCGCCGCGGATCTGCGACAGCATCGCCTCGTGCGAGACGGTGTTGCCCTTGCCGAGGAAGCCGATGTTGAGCGGGTAGGCCTCCATCGCCTCCAGCATCCGGGCCAGGTGCCAGGGGCCGGGGGTGACGGTGGTGGCCTTGGAGCCCTCCGCCGGGCCGGTGCCGCCGCCGACCAGCGTGGTGATTCCGGCGGACAGGGCCTCGTCGGCGATCTGCGGGCAGATGAAGTGGACGTGGGCGTCGATCGCGCCGGCGGTGAGGATCCGCCCGTTGCCGGCGATGACCTCCGTCTCCGGGCCGATCACCAGGTCCGGGTGGACGCCGTCCATCGTGTCGGGGTTGCCGGCCTTGCCGATCCCGGTGATCCGGCCGTCCCGGATGCCGACGTCGGCCTTGACGATCCCCCAGTGGTCGACGATGACGGCACCGGTGACGACCGTGTCGGGGGTGCCTTCCGCGCGCGTGGCGCGGGACTGGCCCATGGACTCGCGGATGACCTTGCCGCCGCCGAAGACCGCCTCGTCGCCGGCGCGTCCCGGGCCGCCGGAACGGTCCTCCTCGATCTCGATCAGCAGGTCGGTGTCGGCGAGCCGGATCCGGTCACCGGTGGTCGGGCCGAACAGGTCCGCGTACGCGGCGCGGGAGATCTCAGGCATCCAGGGCACCTCCGGTCTCCCCGCGCAGGCCGGGCACGACCCGGGCGCCGCCGATCGGGACGAGTTCGACGTCGACGGGGATACCGGGCTCGAAGCGCACGGCGGTGCCGGCGGCGACGTTCAGGCGCGTGCCCCGCGCGGCGGCGCGGTCGAACTCCAGGCCCGGGTTGGCCTCGGCGAAGTGGTAGTGGGAGCCGACCTGGACCGGCCGGTCGGCGGCGTTGAGGACGGTGAGCCGGGTGACCTCGCGCCCGTCGTTGAAGACGACCGGGTCGTCGGCGAACAGGATCTCTCCGGGAATCATCTACGGCCCCTCAGACGATCGGGTCGTGCACGGTGACGAGCTTGGTGCCGTCCGGGAAGGTGGCCTCGACCTGGACGTCGTGGATCATCTCGGGCACGCCTTCCATGACGTCGTCCCGGGTGAGCAGCGTGCGCCCGGAGGACATGAGTTCGGCGACGGTGCGGCCGTCGCGCGCGCCTTCGAGGAGGTGCGAGGTGATGAGGGCCACCGCCTCGGGGTGGTTGAGCCTGAGCCCGCGGGCCCGGCGTTTGGCGGCCACGTCGGCCGCGACGTGGATCAGCAGCCTCTCTTGCTCGTGCGGGGTCAGTTGCACGTCCCACCTCACAGTCCTCGCTCCGGACCGTGCGGGGTCCGGTTGCCGCGGCCACGGGCCGAAGTCCCTGGTGGCGTGGATCGGCAGGCTAGTGGGGGCGGGTTTCGACGACGTTAACCGAGTCGTGATCCGCCGGCCGCCGGCGTGCGGGCCGCGCGTGCCCGCCGGCGCCGCGGTGTGCTCCGCGTGGACCGGGACCGCCCGCTCGTGGTCGTGCGGGACCTCGGTGTGCGGGCGGGCGAAGCGGAGCGCGGAACCGCCGGGGGCCGGACCGTATACGGCGCGGTCGTCGCCCCACGGCGGGAACCGCGGGCGGGCTCGGTGGTGCCCCTGCCGGGCCCGCCCGCGGCCCGCGGGGAGGCGCGAGGAGGCACAGGGGGCCCCGCCGCGGGCGCGGTCATGCCGTCCGGCGGCTTCCCCGGGCTTGTGCGGCTCCCGGGACGCGCTAGCCGCCGCTGCCCGCCCTGACCCGCACCGAGGGTGAGCTGATCGACCGTTACCTGGACGTGGTCGACCTGCTGGGACGCATCAACCCGGCGCAGCACGGTGACACCCACCGCGGGCTGCGGGCCGCCCAGGCGCTGGTGCGCAAGGCGGTGGAACTGCGCGACGCGCTGGCGTCGGTGCACCAGCGGGGCGAGACGGAGTTGCACGCGGCCACCCCGGCCCGGGCGCTCAGGGCGCTGCACGGCGAGCGCCGTACCGAGCGCGTCACCGCGCCCCCGGACGGGGCCGGTTGAGGCTTGCGCGTTCGAGTCTGAGTCGAAACGGACCAAAAGACGTACCTACGTTCGGAGTAACCGCGCATCCTTTTTCAGGGCCTCCGAAGTCGCGCGAAGCTCCCGGCCGATGACTGCCGGGAGCGACTTCTGCCCTGGTCGGAGGGTGCGCGGTGGTCACGGCAGCGGCTCGAGAACAGACCTGTCCACCCAAACGGGTGAGTGGTGAGTAACACCACAAATCCCCGGTTCCGTTGGGATTTTCAGACAGGTGTGGGCGAAGATCCCTGTCTGACGACAAGCCCCCGCCACCATGGCGGGGCGATCCGGGCGGACGCCGAGTCCTGCCGCCGCCCGGATGACCGGTCGACAGGAGTGGATCGGCAGGAGTGGAGGACCCAGGCAAGACGGGTCGCCGGAGCGGACATCTGTTCGCCTCCGAGCAGCCCTTGGGGTGAAGCCGCGGCAACGCGGCCGGGCAACTTCGCCAGCCCGAATCCGACAGGTCATCCTTCACAGGCGGCTGACGAAGGGTTGCGCATGACTGCGCTCAATCGTGTCCCGTCGCTCATGGCCCGGGCCGGCACCGCCTCGGCCTTCGCCATCGCCGCCGTGGGCGGCTCCATCGTGGTCCCGGGCGTCGCCTCCGACGCCGCGGCCGCGACTCCGGCGACCAAGGCGCTCCAGATCGCGGCGTCCAAGAAGGGCGCTCCGTACAGGTGGGGCGCCACCGGTCCGCGCAGGTTCGACTGCTCCGGACTCACGCTGTACTCGTTCAAGAAGGCGGGCAAGAGCCTGCCCCGGACGGCCGCCCAGCAGTACAACAAGACCCACCACGTCTCGGCCAGGAACCGCAAGGCCGGAGACCTGGTCTTCTTCCATTCGGGGTCGAACGTCTACCACGTCGGCATCTACGCCGGAAAGGGGAAGATCTGGCACGCCCCCAAGACAGGTGACGTGGTGAAGCTGCAGAAGATCTGGACGAAGAGCGTCTGGTACGGCCGGGTCAGCTGACCGGCCGTCACGGCTCGCACGGCTTTCGGGGACAGGGCCACACCCGAAGGCCGCGCGAGCCGTTCCAGGCCCGGACACAGCCCCGGACGGGCCTGTGGAGGCCCGGCGAGGTCGTGGAGGACCGGCGAGATCCTAGGTCTCCTAGGTCTCCTGTCGGCCCGCTGCCGCGACCGGTCGTTCCGGTCGCGCCCACGGCAGCTCGATGAGCACGGTCTTGCCTCCCTCGCGGGTGCGCCGCACCCGCAGCCTGCCGCCGGACTCGGCGGTCAGCCAGCGGATGATGACCATGCCGCGGCCGTTGTCCTGCTGCACGGCGGCGGGAAGTCTCCTCGGGAGCTGGGGATGGCTGTCGGTGACGCCGATGTGCAGGTGTTCGTCACGGTCGAGCGCGAGCTCCACCGTGAAGGTGGGTGACTGCCCGAAGGTGTGCTGCACGGCGTTGGTGGCGAGCTCGGAGACGATGAGCCGGACGGTGTCGGCCACCTCGGTGTCCGGTGGAAGGCCCCACTCCGCGAGGGTCGCCACGACATAGGTGCGGGCGGCGCGGACCGAGGCGGGATCGCTCGGCAGAGTGACGGATGCTTCCAGGTGGTCTGCCATGGCGACGTCGTCCCTTTCCCACGGGACCGGAGTCCGACACGAAGCGGATGGTTCGAGTACGGTCCCGGACTGGTGCTTCATCGCCAGACTGCCATCAGCACGCCGGTCAGCGGGTGGGATCCACCAAGATATGCATATATCTGTCGCTCGAAGCGGTGAACTCTGCGACGGCAGAGCGTATTCGGGCGGCGCGTAAGGAGTAATGGCGAGTAAGGAGTGGCCCATGCAGAACGGTCCCGCGGTGCGCCGCCGGAAACTGGGCGCCGAACTGCGCGCGCTGCGCACCGGTGCGGGGTTCACCAGTGGTGAGGCCGCCCGTCTGGTGGGCTGGCACCAGTCGAAGGTGAGCCGGATCGAGACGGGCGCCAGCGGAGTGAAACCGGCCGATGTGCGGTTACTCCTGGACGCCTACGGGGTGACGGACCGGCAACTGCGTGAGTTGCTGATGGTGCTGGCGGGATCGGACGAGGGCGGGGGCCGTCACCACTGGTGGCACGCCTACCGGGGGGTGCTGCCGCCCGCCTACCGTGACTTCATCAGCCTGGAGTCGCAGGCGAGCGCGATGCGCACTCTGGAGACATCGGTGGTCCCGGGGCTGCTGCAGACACCGGAGTACGCCCGCGCGGTCACCGGGGCGGCCGTGGGCGGGGGTGTCGACGACGCCGAGGAGCGGCTGGACACCCTGGTGGAGGTGCGGCTGGCCAGGCAGGACGTGCTGCGGTCGGATCCGCCGCTGAAGCTCAGCGCCGTCCTCGACGAGGCGGTGCTGCGGCGGGAGGTCGGCGGGCCGGACGTGATGGCACGGCAGCTTCAGCGGCTCGTCGAGGCGGCGCGCATGCCGCACGTACGCCTCCAGGTGTTGCCGTTCTCCGCCGGGGCGCATGTCGGCATCACCGGCCCTTTCGTTATCTTCTCATTTCCGCGCACTTCTGATCTGGATGTGGTTGTTCTCGACCACTTGACGAGTAGCCTCTACCTCGAGCGGAAAGAAGACCTCCGGGCCTACTCAGAGGCCTTCAGCTCCCTTCAGATCCACGCCCTTTCCCCCGAGGACTCGTTGGATTACCTCGCCGGTATGAGTGACGGCGCGTAAGGAGGCACCATGTCTGCACTGCCTCGGAACGTACTTTCCAGCACCGAACTGCACGGTGTGCGGTGGCTGCGCAGCAGCTACAGCACCGGAGCGAACAACTGTGTGGAGACGGCGAGGCCGCGCTCCGGTCCCCGGACCGGGCTGCTCGCCGTGCGCGACTCCAAGGACCCGGCCGGCCCCGCGCTGCTCTTCTCCCCCGGGAGCTGGGCGGGGTTCCTCGCCGCCCTGCGATGACCCACTGATCGGATCAGGTTCCTTCTGATCCGATCGAGCCCCATCAAGCCCTATCAGCTTCGATCAGATCTGATCAGACTTCACCCAGGCGGTGCACGGCCGTGTCACGCCGACTCACGGTCGCGTCTCGCCGATGACTCGTACAGCGCGTTCGATCTCGGCCCCGGAGAGGTCCGCACGGGCCGTCAGCCTGAGCCGTGAGATGCCGTCGGGCACGGAAGGAGGACGGAAGCAGCCCACGGCCAGGCCTGCCGTCCGGCAGTCGGCCGCCCAGCGCACGGCCTCCTCCGGGGACGGGGCACGCACGGAGACGACCGCGGCGTCCGGGCGCACCGCCTCCAGCCCCGCGGCCGTCAGGCGTGCGTGCAGTTCGGCCGCCACCTCACGGGCCCGCGCCGCCCGTTCCGGCTCGCGGCGCAGCAGCCTGAGGGCCGCCAGGGCCGCGCCCGCCGCGGCGGGGGCGAGACCGGTGTCGAAAATGAACGTCCGTGCCGCGTTGACCAGGTGGTCGATCACCCGGGCCGGTCCGAGGACGGCACCGCCCTGGCTGCCCAGCGACTTGGACAGGGTGACCGTGACGACCACGTCCTCGGCACCGGCGAGCCCGGCCGCGCAGGGTGCTCCCCGGCCGCCGTCGCCCAGGACACCCAGGCCATGGGCGTCGTCCACGACCATCCCGGCACCGTGTTCCCGGCAGGCCTCGGCGAGCGCGGCCAGCGGCGCCGCGTCCCCGTCGACGGAGAACACCGTGTCGGAGACGACGACCGCGGCTCCCTCGTGCGTGTTCAGGGCTTTGCGGACCGCCTCCGGGTCGGCGTGCCCCACGACCTGGGTCGTGCCCCGGGCCAGCCGGCATCCGTCGATGAGGGACGCGTGGTTGCCCACGTCGGAGACGATCAGGGAGCCGTGCGGTCCGAGCGCGGTGACGGCCGCGAGATTGGCGGCGTAGCCGGAGGAGAACACCAGGGCCGCCTCGAAGCCGCAGAACGCGGCGAGCTCGTGTTCGAGCTCGGTGTGCAGCTCCGTGGTGCCGGTCACCAGCCGGGAACCGGTGGCGCCGCCGCCCCAGGTCCGGGCCGCCGCCGCGGCCCCCTCGGTGATCTCGGGATGACGGGCCAGGCCCAGGTAGTCGTTGCTGGCGAGGTCGAGGAGCGGTGAGCCGGCGGCCCGGGGCCTGAGGGTCCGTACCAGCCCGGCGCGGCGGCGCAGCTCCGCCTGGTCGTCGATCCAGCCGAACGCCATGGCTCCTCCGGGGATTTTGTAGGCAGTGGACAGACACTAGCCGGACGGCCGACCGCCCAGGATGTGGCAATACCCACACGAGCAACCAGCCTCCGTTGTGCAAACTCTCCTTGGCCCGGAGCGGTCACGTAGGACAGGATCGGACCTCATGGACCTGCTGAACACGCTGGTGGACAAGGGGCTTCGGCGCGAGCTGCCGACCCGCGAGGAAGCACTCGCCGTACTGGCCACCTCCGACGACGACGTACTCGATGTGGTGGCCGCGGCCGGCAAGGTGCGCCGGCACTGGTTCGGCCGGCGCGTGAAACTCAACTACCTGGTCAACCTCAAGTCCGGCTTGTGCCCGGAGGACTGCTCCTACTGCTCCCAGCGGCTCGGCTCCAAGGCCGACATCCTGAAGTACACCTGGCTCAAGCCCGACGACGCCTCCAGGGCGGCGGCCGCGGGCCTGGCCGGGGGTGCCAAGCGGGTCTGCCTGGTGGCCAGCGGGCGCGGTCCGACGGACCGGGACGTGGACCGGGTCTCCCAGACGATCAGGACGATCAAGGAGCAGAACGAGGACGTCGAGGTCTGCGCCTGCCTCGGCCTGCTCTCCGACGGCCAGGCCGAGCGGCTGCGGGACGCGGGCGCGGACGCGTACAACCACAACCTCAACACTTCCGAGGGCACGTACGCGGACATCACGACCACGCACACGTACGCCGACCGGGTGGACACGGTGCGCAAGGCGCACGCGGCCGGCCTGTCCGCCTGCTCCGGTCTGATCGCGGGCATGGGCGAGAGCGACGAGGACCTGGTCGACGTGGTCTTCTCGCTGCGCGAGCTGGACCCTGACTCCGTTCCGGTGAACTTCCTGATCCCGATGGAGGGCACCCCGCTCGCCAAGGACTGGCACCTCACCCCGCAGCGCTGCCTGCGCATCCTGGCGATGGTCCGGTTCGTCTGCCCGGACGTCGAGGTGCGCATCGCGGGCGGCCGTGAGGTGCATCTGCGCACCCTGCAGCCGCTGGCCCTGCACCTGGCCAACTCCATCTTCCTCGGCGACTACCTGACCAGTGAGGGCCAGGCGGGCAAGGCCGACCTGGAGATGATCGCGGACGCCGGGTTCGAGGTGGAGGGCGCCGGCCAGGTGACGCTGCCGGAGCACCGCGTGGCAGCCGGGGGCGGCTGCGGGTCGCACGGGGACGCGGCCGGCTGCGGATCGCACGACGCCGCGGGCTGCGGATCGCACGGGGACGCGGGCTGCGGGTCCCATGAGGGCGGCGGCGTCTGCGGTACCGCCGCGGCCGCCACGGTGGCGGGCGAGCCCCGCACCGACCTCGTCGCCGTCCGCCGCCGGGGTGCCGGAACGGACCTCGCGCCCAATGCCTGACCAGCCCGGGCCGGGCGTGCCGGAGCTGCTGGAACTGGACCGGCGGCACGTGTGGCATCCGTACGGCCCGATGCCCGGACGTACCGAGCCGCTGGTGGTGGAGTCGGCGAGCGGGGTCCGGCTCCGGCTCGCCGACGGCTCGGGCGAACTGGTCGACGGCATGTCCTCCTGGTGGTCGGCGATCCACGGCTACAACCACCCGGTCCTGAACGAGGCGGCGCGCGAGCAGCTGGGGCGGATGAGCCATGTGATGTTCGGCGGGCTCACCCACGAGCCCGCCGTACGCCTCGCGAAGCTCCTTGTCGACATGTCGCCGGAAGGGCTCGAGCACGTCTTCCTGGCCGACTCCGGCTCGGTGTCGGTCGAGGTCGCGGTCAAGATGTGCCTCCAGTACTGGCGTTCGCTCGGCCGCCCGGAGAAGCGGCGGCTGCTGACCTGGCGGGGCGGCTACCACGGCGACACCTGGCAGCCGATGTCCGTGTGCGACCCCGAGGGCGGGATGCACGAGCTGTGGAGCGGGGTGCTCCCGCGCCAGGTGTTCGCCGACGCGCCGCCGGCGGAGTACGACGACGCCTACGCCGGCCGGCTGCACGACCTGATCGAGCGGCACGCCGGTGAGCTGGCCGCCGTGATCGTGGAGCCGGTGGTGCAGGGCGCGGGTGGGATGCGGTTCCACTCCCCCGCGTATCTGCGCACCCTGCGCGAGGCGTGCGACGCGCACGACGTGCTGCTGGTGTTCGACGAGATCGCGACCGGCTTCGGGCGCACCGGCGCGCTGTTCGCGGCGGAGCACGCGGCCGTGGCCCCGGACGTGATGTGCGTGGGCAAGGCCCTGACCGGCGGCTACCTGACGATGGCGGCCACGTTGTGCACCACGCGCGTGGCCGACGGCATCTCGCGGGGCGAGGTGCCGGTGCTGGCCCACGGGCCGACGTTCATGGGCAATCCGCTGGCCGCGGCCGTCGCCTGCGCCTCCATCGGAGTGCTGCTCGGGCAGGACTGGCTCGCGGAGGTCACGCGGATCGAGGCGGGCCTGCGCGACGGGCTCGCGCCGGCCGCGCGGCTGCCGGGAGTACGGGACGTCCGGGTCCTGGGCGCCATCGGGGTGGTACAGCTGGACCACGGGGTCGACATGGCGGCGGCCACCCGGGCCGCCGTGCGCGAGGGCGTCTGGCTGCGGCCCTTCCGCGACCTGATCTACACGATGCCGCCGTACGTCACCGCCGACGCGGACGTGGCGCGGATCACGCGTGCCGTGTGCGCGGCGGCACGGGAGGGATGAGATGCCGGTACTGGTGATCACGGGCACGGGCACGGAGGTCGGCAAGACGGTCACGACCGCCGCCGTCGCGGCCGCCGCGGTGGCGGCCGGGCGGTCGGTCGCCGTGCTGAAGGCCGCGCAGACGGGGGTACGGCCCGACGAGCGCGGGGACGCCGACGAGGTCGCGCGGCTCGCGGGAGACGTGGCGACGGCGGAGCTGGCGCGGTACCCGGAGCCGTTGGCCCCCGGTACGGCGGCCCGCCGGGCGGGCATGGCGCCCGTGCACCCGCACGAGGTGGCCGAGGCGGCCGCCAAGCTGGCCGCGGACCACGATCTGGTGCTGGTCGAGGGGGCGGGCGGGCTGCTCGTCCGGTTCGACGCGGCGGGCGGCACGCTCGCGGACGCGGCCCGGCTGCTGAAGGCACCGGTGCTGGTCGTCGCCTCGGCCGGTCTTGGCACGCTGAACACGACCGAGCTGACGGCGCGGGAACTGCGCTCGCGCGGGATCGAGTTGCCGGGTGTGGTGATCGGCAGCTGGCCCGAGTCCCCGGACCTGGCCTGCCGGTGCAACCTCGCCGATCTCCCGGAGGTGGCGGGAGTGCCGCTGCTGGGCGCGCTGCCCGCCGGGGCCGGCGCGCTGCCGCCCGCGGAGTTCCGCGCGGGGGCCCCGGGCTGGCTGGCGCCGCGACTGGAGGGGACGTGGGACGCGGAGGCGTTCCGGGTGCGCAACGCTCCCTGAGCGGGGCGGTCAACGGCTGCCCGGGGTGTCGTCGTCCCCGAGCAGCCGTACCAGCTCGATCCGCGACCGGATGTCCAGCCGGGCGAAGACCCCGCGCAGATGGTGGTCGATGGTGCGGGGGCTGAGCGCGAGGCGGTCGGCGATCTCGCGGTTGGTGGCGCCCTCGGCGGCCATGCGGGCGATCACCAGCTGCTGGGCCGTCAGCCGGGCGGTCGCGGGGCTTTGATCGGTGGGTGACGGGGTCGACGGGGCGCCGAGGGCGCGGAGTTCCGCGCGGGCCCGGGCCGCGCAGTGCGGGGCGCCGAAGGACTCGAACGCCTCCAGGGCGCTGTGCAGCCGGTCGCGGGCCTCGCTCCGGCGGCGCAGCCGGCGCAGCGCGCTGCCGAACAGCAGCTCCGTGCGGGCCCGTTCGTACTCCCGGGTGCCGCGGGCGTGCAGGTCGAGTGCGGTGCGGTAGTGGCCGACGGCCTCGGCCGCGGGGGCGAGCAGCGCTCGGCAACGGGCGCTGAGTGCCAGGTCGTCGGGGCTGCGGACGGCGCTCGCCCAGCGGTGGTAGTCGGCGTGGGCGGCGCGCGCGACCCGGGTGTCGCCGCTGCGGACGGCGGCCTCCACGTAGTGGGGGGTGGCCAGGTGCCGGATGGCACGGTGGCCATGGCCGGGGCCGAACCCGGCGAGGGCGCGCAGCCGGGCCGCCGCGGCGGGGAAACGGCCGCCCGTCAGGTCGAGGAAGGCGAGCGCCCACTGGGCGAGGGCGGCGGGCAGGCCCAGGCCACGCGCCAGGGCATGGGCGCGGGCGGCCCGGGCGTGCTCGTGGCAGGCACTCTCGTCGCCGGTGACCGCCGCGAACATGGCCAGGGCGGCCCGCAGGTGGCAGGCGCCGTTGTCCTGCCCGGTGGCGTACGCGAGTTCCAGCGCCTCCCGGGCGGCGGCCTCGGCGGCGTGGGTGCGGCCGGTCCAGAAGTCGGCGTAGGCCCGGAACTCCATGGCCTGCGCGACGGTCGCGAGGGCGCCCCGGGCCCGGGCCGTGGTGGCCGCCCGGAGGGTGGCGGTGGCGGCGCGGGAGTGGTCGCCGAGCATCAGGGCGGTCATGCCGGCGTGGATCAGCAGGGTGGGGTCACCGCCGGGCCCGCACCGTCCGGCGGTCCGCCTGAGCAGGTCCCGGGCGTCCTCGTAGCGTCCCTCCACCGCCGCGGCCAGCCCGCCGAGCGCGCCGGGCGGCGGCACGCCCAGCCAGTGGGCGACCAGGAACACCTCCCGGCACCGGCGCAGGTCCCCGGTGTAGACGGCGGCCTCCGTGGCCAGCGCCAGCAACTCCACGGCCTGGCCCCCACCGCCCTCCCGACGCCCGTCCCCGCCCACGGCGCGCACGCTGCCGCGCCGCACCGGTGAGGAGGCGGTGCTCCGCCCGGCCACCGTGCGCGCGCCGCCGCCCCGCGCCGAGACCGCCTCGACTCCGTCCCCGCCGGGGCGGCCTGAGCCACCACCCGGGCCGGGGCCCCTGGAGCCTCCGCCCCCGGACAAGGCTTCCGCACCACCACCGCCGCCACCCGACGTCTTCGCACCACCACCGCCCCCACCCTCCCGGGCCACGGGGTCCGCCCGGCCCTCGTCCTCCGTTCTCCCGGACCGGATCGCCGCCGCCAGCAGGGCGTCGAAGGCCTCCGCCGCGTTGCCGGCGCGCAGGGCGAAGACGCCGTTGAGGGCGGGGTCGTCCGTGCGGGCGGCCAGGGTGCGGGCCCGGTCCGCGTCGCCGGTCCGCCAGGCGTCGGCGGCGGCGCCGGTCAGCAGCCGGGTCCGGGTGCCCGGGTCGGTGCAGAGGGCGGCGGCGCGTTCGGCCAGCGCACCGGCCAGGGCCGGGTCGCCGGCGGCCCGGGCCCGGTCGGCGGACGTGCGCAGTTCCGCGGCGAGGCGCGCACTGGGGCCGAGGGCGCCCGCGGCCCGGTGCCAGGAGCGGCGGGGTGCCTCGCCGGTGCCGCTCAGCACGCGGGCGAGCAGCCGGTGGGCTTCCCGCCGCTCCTGCGGGGACGCGGCCTCGTACGCGGCGATCCTCGTCCAGGTGTCGCGGAACTCCACTCCGTCGACGGCGGTATGGGCGACGCCCGCCACGTCGGCGGCCTCCAGCGGCCGGGTGTCGAGGCGGGCCGCGGCGACGGCGCGCAGGAAGGCGTGGGTGGCGACGGGATACTGGTCGGCCGCGGCGAGGAGGAGGAGCAGCCGGGTGTCGTCCGGCAGGGAGCGGATCTCCTGGCGGTGGGCGCGCAGCAGCCGGGGGGCGACGGCGGCGGGCCGCGTGGGCAGCGGGTCGAGGCCCGCGGCCTGTCGTTCGGTCAGGCGCGCGAGGAGCTCGGCGACGGCGCGCGGGTCGCCGTACGCGACGTGCCGCAGCCGTGCGCGGACGCCCTCCGCCGGGGCGGGAGCCGCGTCGGGGGGCGGGGGTGGCGAAGTGCGGGGCAGAGGTGGGGGGTTCACCGGCGGCACCACGCCATCGATGTTACTGGTGGGTCAGTTGATTCGTAAAGACTGGCGACTTCACCGATGCGGCGCGCGTAGACCCTTCCGGACACTCCTGGCAACCCCACCCGTTCCAGGAGGCTTCATGCAGCGCCACAAGCGTCGAATCGCCACGGCAGTATCGGCGGTGACCGCATCGTTCCTTCTGTCCCTCCCGCTCACCGCGGCCCCGGCCCACGCGGCGAGCCACGACCCGGTCGTGTTCGTGCACGGGCTCAGCGGCTCGGCGAGCGGCTGGGACGACTGGGTCGCGGACTTCGAGGCCGACGGCTACACGTCGTCCCAGCTGTTCGCGTGGTCGTACGACTGGACCCAGTCGAACGCCACCACCGCCCAGCAGCTGGCCACCGAGGTCACGTCCGTGCTGGCGAAGACCGGCGCCTCGAAGGTCGACCTGGTCGTCCACTCCATGGGCGCGCTGAGCGGCCGTTACTACCTCAAGAACCTCGGCGGGACGTCGTACGTCGACGACTTCGTGTCGGTCGCCGGGGTGAACCACGGCACCTCCGTCGCCTCCCTGTGCGGGTGGCTGTACACGTCCTGCAAGGAGATGAAGACGGGCAGTTCCTTCCTCACCGCCCTCAACTCCGGCGACGAGACACCCGGCAGCGTGTCGTACGCGAGTTACTGGTCGGACTGCGACGAGGCGATCGACCCGGACTCCTCGGCGCTGCTCAGCGGTGCGACCAACGTCGACGTCGGCTGCATCTCGCACACCGACATGAACAACGACCAGGGCGTGTACCAGAAGGTGCGCGACTTCATCTCCTAGGCGGAGGGTGCGACGGGCCCGTACGGGGGACGATCCCGGTACAGGCCCGTCCTGTCCGGGAGGTCGTCATGCGGCTGCGCTCCACCGGCTCCGGCAAGGTCGCACGGGGTCCCGTCCACCACCCGCTCTTCGCCCGCTGTTACGCCCGCGCCAGCACGTGCGCCGAGTCCAGGCTGGGGCTGGCCGGGGTGCGGGAGCGGATGCTCGCCGGGCTGTCCGGGCGGGTGATCGAGATCGGCGCGGGCAACGGTCTGAACTTCGCGCACTATCCGGGCGCGGTCGCGGAGGTCGTCGCGATCGAGCCCGAGCGCCTGCTCCGACAGCCGGCGGTGCGGGCGGCCCTGCGCGCCGAGGTGCCGGTGGACGTGGTGCCGGGCGCGGCGGAGGCGCTGCCGGTGAAGAGCGAGGCCTTCGACGCGGTCGTGCTGTCGCTGGTGCTGTGCAGCGTCCGGGACGTGCCGCGTGCGCTGGGCGAGGTGCGGCGGGTGCTGCGGCCCGGCGGTGAGGTGCGGTTCTTCGAGCACGGCCGGGGCGGCGGCCGGACGATGGCCCTCGCCCAGCGTGCCCTGGACGGGACCGTGTGGCCGGCGCTGAGCGGCGGCTGCCACCTGTCCCGCGAGCCGGTCGCGGCGCTGCGGGCGGCCGGGTTCGAACTCGGCCCCTACCGCGAGCTGCTGATGCCGGAGAAGGGACCGAGGCTGCCCCTGTCGTACTGCGTGCTGGGCACGGCCTGGCGGCCCGGAGAGCGGTGAGCGCCGGTTCTCCTCCCCCGGGTGGAGAGTGGCCCTTACACCGGTAGCGCGGGTGCGACCTGAGGCGGAGAGCGGCTCTGTCCCAGGGGGGATACCGGGTGTGCGACCGGTCACACTACGCTCGGCCGGGACGAGGAGTCACGACGTCCAGGCGAGCGAGGAGGCGGCCTTGTCCACATCTGCTGCGGAGCACGCGCCCGGCCGGGCGCCCGGCGAGGGGACCGCGGCCCGCGCCCGGGGGCTGACCAAGGCGTACGGCTCGGGCGAGACCGCCGTGCTCGCCCTGGACTCGGTGGACGTGGACATCGAACGGGGCCGGTTCACCGCGGTCATGGGGCCCTCGGGCTCCGGGAAGTCCACCCTGATGCACTGCCTGGCGGGCCTCGACACCGTGTCGGCCGGTCAGGTGTGGCTCGGCGGCACCGAGATCACGGGGCTGAGGGAGCGCGAGCTGACCCGGCTGCGGCGGGACCGGATCGGCTTCATGTTCCAGGCGTTCAACCTCATCCCGACGCTGAACGCGGCCGAGAACATCACCCTGCCGATGGACATCGCGGGCAAGAAGCCCGACGAGAAGTGGCTGGACCAGGTCATCGACACGCTGGGGCTGCGGGGACGGCTGGGGCACCGGCCCGCCCAGCTGTCCGGCGGGCAGCAGCAGCGCGTGGCCTGTGCCCGGGCGCTGGCCTCCCGGCCGGAGCTGATCTTCGCCGACGAGCCGACCGGCAACCTCGACTCACGGGCCGGACTGGAGGTCCTCGGGTTCCTTCGCGACGCGGTCGACGAGCTCGGCCAGACCGTGGTCATGGTGACCCACGACCCGGGCGCCGCCGCCCACTCCGACCTGGTGCTCTTCCTCGCCGACGGCCGGATCGTGGACGAGATGGCACGGCCCACGGCGGACGCGGTGCTCGAACGCATGAAGCTTTTCGACGTCACGCGCGGCACCTCCGACCGCGGCGCCGCCACCGAGGAGGCCTGACCAGGTGCTCAAGGCGACCCTGCGCAGCTTCCTCGCCCACAAGGGGCGGCTGCTGCTGTCCGCGCTGGCCGTCGTGCTGTCCGTGGCGTTCGTCGCGGGCAGTCTGATCTTCTCCGACACGGTCACCCGCACCTTCGACCGGCTCTTCGCCTCCACCTCCGCGGACGTGACGGTGCGGCCGAAGGAGGACCTCCGGTCGTCCGTGCCGACCGGCGCGGTCCGGACCGTGCCCGCCGCGCTCGCCTCCCGGGTCGCGAAGGTCGACGGGGTCCTGGCCACCCACGCGGAGGTGTCGGTGCAGAACATCGTGGTGGTCGACAGCCGGAACAAGTCCGTGGGCCCGACCACCGGCGCCCCGACCGTCGCCACCGACTGGTACCTCAGCCACCGCAGCCCGGTGAAGCTGACCTCCGGTCACGCCCCGCACGGCGCCGGCGAGGCGCTGCTGGACGCGGACACCGCCGGCAAGAAGCACGTCCGCATCGGCGACACGCTGACGGTGCAGGCGGCGCCCGGCAGCTTCCGGGTGCGGGTCGTCGGCATCGCCACCTTCACCACCACCAACCCGGGCGCGGCCCTGGTCTTCCTCGACCCCGCGGTCGCCGCCGAGGAACTCCTCGGCTCCCCCGGCCGGGCCACCAGCATCTCCGTGGACGCGGCGAAGGGCGTCAGCGACGCCGAGCTCAAGAGCCGGATCGGCCGGGCGGTCGGCAGCGGTCCGTACGAGCTGAAGACCGCCGGTGAACAGGCCAAGTCGGCCGCCGACACCCTCGGCGGCTTCCTCGACGTGATCAAGTACGTGATGCTCGGCTTCGCGGGGATCGCCGTCCTGGTCGGGATCTTCCTGATCGTCAACACCTTCTCCATGCTGATCGCCCAGCGCACCCGCGAACTGGGCCTGCTGCGGGCGCTGGGCGCCGACCGGCGGCAGGTGCGGCGGTCGGTGCTGACCGAGGCGGTGCTGCTCGGCCTGGTCGGCTCCACGCTGGGCCTCGCCGCCGGGATCGGGCTGGCGTTCGGGCTGATCCGGCTGATGAGCGCGTTCGGGATGAACCTGAAGGCGACGGAGATGGTCATCGGGTGGCCGACGCCCGTCTCGGCGTACGTCGTCGGCGTCGGCGTCACCTTCGTCGCGGCGTACCTGCCCGCCCGGCGCGCGGCGGGTGTCTCGCCGATGGCGGCGCTCGCGGACGCCGAGATCGCCGGGATCGGACGGCCGCTGAGGACGCGCGCGATCGCCGGTGGTGTCGTCGGGGCGGCCGGCGTGGCCGCGCTGGCGGGCTGCGCGGCGGCGACGAGGACGGCGTCGGCGGCCTCCCTGCTGGGTCTGGGCGTGGTCCTGACGCTGGTCGCCACGGTGATCGCCGGGCCGCTGCTGGTCCGGCCGGTGATCCGGGTCGTCGGTGGCGCGTTCCCGGCGCTGTTCGGCCCGGTCGGCCGGATGAGCCAGCGCAACGCCCTGCGCAACCCCCGCCGCACCGGCGCCACCGCGGCCGCGCTCATGGTGGGTCTGGCCCTGGTCGGCGGGATGTCGGTGGCCAGCGCCTCCATGTCCCGGTCGTTCGACCAGCGTATCGACACGACGCTGGGCGCCGACTTCACCGTCCAGAACGGCCGCTTCCTGCCCTTCACCAAGGAGATCACCGACAAGGTCCGCACCACCGAGGGCGTGCGTCTCGTCGTACGCCAGCGGTTCGTGCCGGTGGCGCTGCGGCTGCCGGACGGCAAGCGGGTCAAGACCAGCGCCGCCGGGTACGACGCGCGGCTGGACGACGTCGCCCACGTCTCCTACCGGGGCGGCGACAGCGCGGCGGCGCTGGCCGACGGGCACCTCGGCATGGACGTGGACTTCGCCGCGGACCACCACGTGCGCCTGGGCGGCACGGTCCCGGTGGAGTTCCCCGGCGGCCGGACCGCCGACATGACCGTCGGTGCCCTCACCGACCAGGGCGGCTCGGGTCTCGGCACGCAGGGCGGGCTGTTCTTCGGCATCGCCACGGCGGAGAAGTACGTGCCCGACGGGCAGGACGCGGCGCTGTACGTGGACAAGGCCGCGGGCACGAGCGCGGACCGGCTGCGCGCGCGACTGGAGCGGGCGCTCGAGCCGTACCCGCAGGTGCAGGTCCGTGACCAGGCCGATTACAAGAAACTGGTCCACGACCAGATAGCGGTGCTGCTCTACCTCGTGTACGCGCTGCTCGGGCTGGCGATCGTGATCGCGGTGCTCGGCGTGGTCAACACCCTGGCCCTGTCGGTCGTGGAGCGCACCCGGGAGATCGGCCTGCTGCGCGCCATCGGGCTGGCCCGGCGGCAGCTGCGCCGGATGATCCGGCTGGAGTCGGTGGTGATCGCGGTGTTCGGCGCGGTGCTGGGGCTCACCCTGGGCCTGGTGTGGGGCGTGTGCACCCAGCGGGTGCTGGCCCTGCAGGGCATGACCGCGCTGGCGATCCCGTGGGGCACGATCGTCGCGGTCGTGGCCGGTTCGGCGCTGGTGGGTGTGGTGGCGGCCCTGCTGCCGGCCTTGCGTGCATCGCGCATGAATGTGCTGGCGGCCATCGCGCACGAGTGATGGAATCGCGGCGACGGCTCAAGTCACCCGGTGCTGAGGAGAGTTCATGCCGCGTCCGTTCCGCTTCGGGGTCAACCTGCCGGGGCGACCGAGCGGCCGCGCCTGGGCACCTTCGTGCTCAACGCCGGCTTCTGGAACCCGGCGCTGCTGGCCCGCGAGGTGGCGACCACGGACGCGCTGACGGGCGGCCGTCTCGAACTCGGACTCGGCACCGGTTACGTGCGGGCGGAGCACGACACGGCCGACCTGCCCTTCGGGTCGCCGGGCGAGCGGGTGGACCACCTCGCGCACACGGTGGCGGAGCTGGAGCGGCTGCTCGACTCGGCGGAGCCGAGGCCCGCGCAGCCGCGGGTGCCGCTGCTGATCGGCGGCAACGGCGACCGGATGCTGCGGCTGACCGCCGAGCGGGCCGCCATCGCCGCGTTCACGGCCGCGCGGGTGGTCCCGGGGAGCACGACGGGCAGGATCGCGCCGCTCACCCCCGAGGAACTGGACGAGCGGGTGGCCCGGTACCGGGAGTTCGCGACGGGCCGCACGGAGCCCGCCGAGCTGAACCTGCTCGTGCAGACGGTGGCGGTCACCGAGGACCCCGAGGCGGTGATCGAGCCGCTGCTCGACCGCCAGCCGCAGCTGACCGCTCAGGAGGCGCTGGCGCTGCCGATCGTGCTGGTCGGCACCCTGCGGGAGATCGTGGGGCGGGTGCGGGCGCTGCGGGAACGGTACGGGTTCTCGTACCTGACCGTCCTGGAGCCGTACATGGCGGACTTCGCGCAGGTGATCGAGGAGCTGCGCGGCGCACAGCCGGCCGAGGGCCGTCCGCATGCTGGAATTCATCCGGCCGCCGGACCAGCAGTGGTGTGATGACCGCATGACTGATCTTCGGCTACGGCCCGCCGGGCCCGACGACCTCGACGCCGTGCTGGCCTTCTGGAAGACGGCCGCCGAGGGCGCCAGCATCAGCGACGACCGGGACGGTGTCGAACGGCTGGTGACCCGTGATCCCGAGGCGCTGATCCTCGCCGAGAAGGACGGGGAACTCGTCGGCACGGTGATCGCCGGCTTCGACGGCTGGCGCTGCCATCTGTACCGGCTGGCGGTCGATCCCCGGCGACGGCGGCAGGGCATCGGCTCGGCGCTGCTGGCCGCCGCCGAGGAGCGGTTCGTCCGGCTCGGCGGGCGGCGCGGGGACGCGATGGTGCTGGTCCGCAACGAGAGCGTGCACCACGCCTGGCGGGCCGCCGGGTACGCGCCCGAGGAGCACTGGCGGCGCTGGGTGAAGCCGTTCACCGCCGGCTGAGCGCACCCTCCACCGTTCTTTGCCCATCCTTTACCATGGGAGGATCACTCGTTCCTGCATGAAAGGTTGTGAGTCCACGCCCATGGGCGAGCCTCCTGGCCGGCGACACCGCGCGCCACTTCCTGCCCTGTACAACCATGGGAAGGAGGTGACCCGATGACCGAAGTGCTCCTCCTGCTGGTGGCGATCCTGCTCTCACTCGCATGCGGCGCCTTCGTCGCGGCCGAGTTCTCGCTGACCACGGTCGAGCGGGGCGAGCTGGAGCGGGCCGTCCAGCGCGGCGAGCGCGGTGCCGCCGGCGCCCTGAAGGCCGTACGGAACCTGACGTTCCAGCTCTCCGGGGCGCAACTCGGCATCACGGTCACCAACCTGGTGGTCGGCATGCTCGCCGAACCGTCCATCGCCAAGCTGCTCGCCGGTCCGCTGCGGGCACTGGGCCTCTCGGGGTCCGCCGCGAGCTCGGTCGGGCTGGTGGTCGGCACGGCCCTGTCCACGGTGTTCCTCATGGTCGTCGGCGAGCTGGTGCCCAAGAACTGGGCGATCTCGTCGCCGCTGGCCGTGGCGAAACGGGTCGGCAACGCGCAGCGCTGGTTCAGCGCCGCCTTCCGCCCCTTCATCACGCACCTGAACAACACGGCGAACCGTGTCGTGCGGCGCCTCGGCGTGGAGCCCGCCGAGGAGCTGGCCTCCGCGCGCGGGCCACAGGAGCTGGCGGCGCTGGCCCGGCACTCCGCCCGGGAGGGCGCGCTGGAGGCGGACACCGCCGAACTGTTCGTCCGCACCCTGAACCTCGCCGACCTCACCGCGGAGAACGTGATGACCCCCCGCGTCCAGGTCGTCGCGCTCGACGTCCAGGCCACCTGCCAGGACGTGGCGAACGCGACCAGGGCGACCGGGCTGTCCCGGTTCCCGGTCTACCGCGACAGCCTCGACTCGGTCGTCGGGAGCGCCCACATCAAGGACGTCCTGGCCGTCCCCGCCGAGCAGCGGATCCACCGCTCCGTCGGACAGGTGATGCGCGAACCCCTGTTGGTGCCCGAGTCGCTCACCGTCGACCGGCTGCTGGACCGGCTCTCCGGCAGGAACACCATGGCCGTGGTCATCGACGAGTACGGCGGTACCGCGGGCGTCGTCACCCTGGAGGACATCGTCGAGGAGGTCGTCGGCGAGGTACGGGACGAGCACGACCCGCACGAGACGCCCGACCTGGCCCCGGCCGGCGCCGACGAGCAGGGCCGCGCCCTGTACTCGGCGGACGGCGCCACCCGCACCGACCAGCTCGCCCGGGTGGGCCTGCGGCTGCCGGACGGGCCGTACGAGACGCTGGCCGGGCTGGTGGCGACGGAGCTGGGGCGGATACCTGAGAGCGGGGACCACGTCGAGGTCGCCGGATGGCGGCTCGACGTGGTGGACGACTCGGGTCACCGGGCCGCCCGGGTACTGCTGCACGCGCCGCTCGACGACGAACACCGGGAGGCCGTGCGATGACCGCCGTCCAATTGCTGATCGGACTGGCGACGCTGGTCGTCAACGCCTTCTTCGTGGGCGCCGAGTTCGCGCTGATCTCCGTGCGGCGCAGCCAGATCGAGCCGCACGCGGAGGCGGGCGACCGGCGGGCGAAGAGCGTGCTGTGGGGGCTGGAGCACGTCTCCGCGCTGCTGGCGGCGGCGCAGCTCGGCATCACGCTGTGCACGCTGGTCCTCGGTGTGGTCGCGGAACCGGCCATCGCGCACCTGCTGGAACCGGTGTTCCACGGCCTGGGCGTGTCCACGAGCGCGGGCCACGCCGTCTCCTTCGTGATCGCGCTGACCCTGGCCACGTATCTGCACATGCTGCTCGGCGAGATGGTGCCGAAGAACATCGCGCTCGCCGAGCCGGTGCGCAGCGCGCTGCTGCTCGGCCCGCCGCTGGTCGCGCTGTCGCGGACGCTGCGGCCGGTGATCTTCACGGTGAACGCCTTCGCGAACACGCTGCTGAAGCTGCTCAGGGTCGAGGCCAGGGACGAGGTCTCGGCCACCTTCTCCGACGCCGAACTCGCCGAGATCGTCAAGGACGCCGGCGAGGCCGGCCTGATCGACGACCGCGCGCAGGAGCGCCTGCACGACGCGCTGGAGCTGGGCAGCCGCCCGGTGCGGGACGTGGTGGTCCCGCTGGAACGGGTGGAGTACGCGCGCGTGGGCGTCACGCCCGAGCAGTTGGAGGCCCTGTCCGCCCGCTCGGGCTTCTCGCGCTTCCCCGTCGTGGACGAGGGGCGCCGGATCGTCGGCTATCTGCATGTGAAGGACGCGCTGGACGCCGCGCCACGGGACGTGCCGTTCCGCCTGCGCGACATGCGGTCCATCGCCCGGGTGCGCGAGAGCTCGCCGCTGGACGACGTCCTCACCGCCATGCGGAGCAGCCGTACGCACGTCGCGGCGGTACTCGGGGCCGACGGGCGGCTGGCCGGGCTGGTGACGATGGAGGACGTGCTCCGGCAGCTGTTCGGCCAGCCGGCGTGACCATGCCCTCCGGGCGGGCGGGGGGACGGTCACCTCGCGTACCGGAGGGAGCCGCGGAGACGGGCAACGGCCTGGGCGCCCGGCCGGCGGGTCCGTATGTCCGTCGGCCGCCGGTAGGGGGGGCGCCCCGGGGCCGCCGCCGGGGGCCCGCCCCCCCGCGGGGGGGGCGGGGGGGGGAGCCGACGCCC
>NZ_JBEXLP010000025.1:0-91378 GCF_040610035.1 Streptomyces sp. NPDC004542 | reverse complement strand
CACCGCGCCGGCATGCAGACCTCGAAGACCATCGTGGCCGTCAACAAGGACGCCGAGGCCCCGATCTTCGACCTGGTCGACTACGGCGTCGTCGGTGACCTCTTCGACGTCGTCCCGCAGCTCACCGAGGAGATCAAGACCCGCAAGGGCTGATCCGCCGCAGGCTGTCCGAGGCCCCCGTGACCGCGCCGGTCACGGGGGCCTCGGTTCATCCCAGGGTCACGGACGCCTGCACGGGCAGGTGGTCGCTCGGGAACTGGCCGTCCCGCGCGAAGGTGTTGACGGCGGCCCGGTGTGTCGTGACGCCCGGGGTGGCCAGGATCCAGTCGATGCGGTCGCCGTCCGGAACGAGCGGCCGGTAGCCGTGGAAGGTCGCGTACGGCTCGCTCCGCTCGGCCGCCGCGTCCCACGTGTCGACGAGTCCGGCCTCCAGCAGGGTGTCGTAGACCTGGCTCCGGTGGGCCGCGGAGTTGAAGTCCCCCGTCACCAGGAACGGCAGGGAGAGGCCGAGTTCCGCGATGCGCCGCCCGATGAGCGCCGCGGCACGCTCGCGGGCGTACTGGCCGCGGTGGTCGAGGTGGGTGTTGAGGAGGTGGAACTCACGCCCGTCGTCGCGCAGATCGCGGAACCGGACCCAGGTGGCGATGCGCGGGAAGGCGGCGCCCCAGGTGTTCGAGGCGATCACCTCGGGCGTGTCGGAGAGCCAGAAGGTGTCGTGCTCGAGCGGGGCCAGGCGCCGGGCGTCGTAGAAGACGGCCACGGCCTCGTCGTGGCTGCCGCCCTCGCGGCCGGTGCCGATCCAGTCGTAGTGCGGTCCGAGGTCGGCGTGGATGTCGCGCAGTTGCCGGTAGAGGCCCTCCTGGGTGCCGATGATGTCGGGAGCCTCGCGGCGCAACAGCGCCCGCATGACCGGGCGGCGCGCGGCCCAGCTGTTGGGCTCGGTGGCGCTCGCGACACGCAGATTGAACGTCATGACGTCCAGGCGGCGGCCGGCCGGCTTGGCGGCGGAGGCGGCCGTGCTGAGCAGTGGCACGGTGACGGCGGTGGCCAGTGCCGTTCTCAGGCCCGTGCGGCGGGTCATTCTGGTGGCGTCCGGCATGTGATTCCCTCCCGACGGATCAGGATGAAGGGGTGAACCGTTGCGCGGAAGAGGGCCCAGGGGTTCTCGGCACGTGGAGTGAACGCGGCGGCTCGGGCCGTGGGCGGGGTGTTGACCAGCGGGAAGCCGCACGGATAACTTCGTTCTACGGATTGTTGATTCCGTAAGGCGGAAAATCTGCGGAAGGTGCGGCATGGGCCAGGGCCGGCAGGAGAAGGTGTCGACGAGCCTCGCGGGCGCCGTCAGCGAGGAGATCAGCGCCTCCCTCGCGCCGGTCGACGCCGAGCTGGAGCGCCGCTACCCCGGCGACCCCGGCACCCGCCGGCCGGTGCACACGGTGTACGTCCCCGGCGACGTCTTCGCCGCCGGCACCATCCGCTCCTGGGGCGACCAGGCCCTGGCCGCCCTGGACGAACACGCCCCCGACGCCGGGTCCTTCGCCGCCGTCCTCGGCCTCCGCGCCGACCTCGCCGAGCAGGTCCACTCCCGGGTCCGCGCCAAACTGGAGCGCGAGCCGGTCGAAGACCTGCGCGTCGACTTCGAGGACGGCTACGGCCGCCGCCCTGACGCGGAGGAGGACGAGGCGGCCGCCCGCGCCGCCCGTCTGATCGCCGCGGCGTGCGAGAAGGGGACCGCGGCCCCGTACATGGGCATCCGCATGAAGTGCATGGAAGCGCCGGTGCGCGACCGGGGCATCCGCACCCTCGACATCTTCCTCACCGGCCTGCTGGAGGCCGGTGGACTCCCCGGCGGACTCGTGCTGACGCTGCCCAAGGTGACGTACGCCGAGCAGGTCACCGCCATGGTCCGCCTCCTCGAGGCTTTCGAGAAGGCCCGAGGTCTGGAGCCCGGCCGGATCGGCTTCGAGATCCAGATCGAGACCAGCCAGGCCGTCCTCGCCGCCGACGGCACCGCCACCGTCGCCCGCATGATCCAGGCCGCCGAGGGCCGTGCCACCGGGCTGCACTACGGCACCTTCGACTACAGCGCCTGCCTCGGCGTCTCCGCCGCCGACCAGGCCCCCGATCACCCCGCCGCCGACTACGCCAAGGCGGTCATGCAGGTGGCCGCGGCGGGCACCGGCGTACGCGTCTCGGACGGCTCGACGAACGTCCTCCCGGTCGGCCCCACCGAGAAGGTCCACGACGCCTGGCGGCTGCACTACGGCCTGACCCGCCGCGCCCTGGCCCGCGCCTACTACCAGGGCTGGGACATGCACCCCGGTCACCTCCCCACCCGCTACGCGGCCGTCTTCGCCTTCTACCGGGAGGGCTTCGAGAAGGCGGCCGACCGGCTCGCCCGGTACGCCGGCCGGACGGGCGGCGACGTCCTGGACGAACCCGCCACCGCCAAGGCCCTCAGCGGCTATCTGCTGCGCGGCCTGGACTGCGGCGCCCTCGACACCGCCGAAGTGGCCCGGCTGACCGGACTGACCCGGTCCGGCCTGGAAGGGTTTCGCGGCACTCCGGCACGGTGACCTCACGGCGTCGGCCGGCTAGGTGTATTGCCCTGTGAGGCTGGGGACGCGGCTGGCGGGTGGTTTGCCTGCGAGCGCGGTGTGTCCGCGGTGGTGATTGTAGGTGTGTAGCCACCCGGGGAATGCCTCGCGGCATTCGGTCTCCGAGCGGTAGGGGCGGGCGTAGGCCCATTCGTCGAGCAGGGTGCGGTTGACCGGGGCGGGCGGGCACGGGAGCCGACCGCCACGACCGGCGTCAGGCCTTCGTGCAGCAGGCCGACGGCTCAGTCCGCCGGCGGCAACTCGCCCGAGCCGCGGGTGACCAGCCGGGTCGGCAGCTCGATGCGCTCCGGGGCGACGAGGGTGCCGTCCAGCTGACGGAAGAGGCGTTCGGCCGCGGTGCGGCCGAGGGCGGCCGAGTCCTGGGCGACGACCGTGACGCCCGGCTGCAGCAGGTCGGCGAGTTCGATGTCGTCGAAGCCGACGAGCGCGACGCGGCGGTCGTGCTCGGCGAGGACGCGGATCACGGTCACCGTCACCCGGTTGTTGCCCGCGAAGACGGCCGTGACGGGGGAGGGCCCGGAGAGCATCTCCTCGGCCGCACGGCGCACCCGCTGCGGATCGGTGCCGCCCAGGGACATCCAGGACTCCGCCACAGGTATCCCCGCGTCCTCCATGGCCGCCCGGTAGCCGCGCAGCCGCTCGGCCGCGGTGTGGATGCGGGGCATGTCACCGATGAACCCGATCCGGCGGTGGCCGTGGGCGATGAGGTGGGCGACGCCGGAGCGGGCGCCGCCGAAGTTGTCGGACAGCACCACATCGGCGTCGATCCCCCCGGCCGGACGGTCCACGAACACGGTCGCGACGCCCGCCTTGATCTCCGGTTCCAGATACCGGTGGTCGTCGCCGGCCGGGATGATCACCAGGCCGTCCACGCGCCGCGCGCACAAGGCCAGCGCCAGCTCCTGCTCACGCTCCGGGTCCTCCGCGCTGGAGCCGTTGATCAGCAGGGCGCCGTGGGACCGGGCGACCTCCTCCACCGCGCGGCTGAGCGGACCGTAGAACGGATCGGCGAGGTCCTCCAGGACCAGGCCGATGCTGGCGGTGCGGCCCTTGCGCAGCACCCGGGCACTGTCGTTGCGGCGGAAGCCGAGCGCCTCGATGGCCTCCTGGACCCGGCGTTCCGTGTCCGGGGTCACCCCCGGCTCCCCGTTCACCACGCGGGAGACCGTCTTCAGGCCGACGCCGGCCCGCGCGGCCACGTCTTTCATGGTCGGACGGTTTCCGTAGCGGCTCCCGGAGGGGTGGTCTGCTCGGCGGATGGTCTCGGGCACGATGTGCTGTCCTGTCGTGTCGTCCTTGCGGTCCACGAGGGGGGGGCGATGCGTCGATCATCGGGTGGTATGACGATGTGGCGTCGAGCATAGAGCCTGGACAACGTTGTCATGCCCGCGAGAGACTGTCCACCACAATCTCCGGCCCGCGCCCCCACCGCGACCGGCCGGCCCATTTGACCTGGTTGACGGGGAGTTATCACTCTGATGCACACCGACCTCGTGGCCGCGCTCGACATCGGCGGCACCAAGATCGCCGGAGCGCTGGTGGACGCCCACGGCTCAATCCTGGTGCGAGCGCAGCGCGCGACGCCCGCCCAGGAGGACGGCGAAACGATCATGCGGGCCGTGGAGGAGGTGCTCGGCGATCTGTCCGGAGCGCCCCTGTGGTCACGCGCGGGAGCCGTCGGCATCGGCAGCGCCGGCCCGGTGAACGCCGCCACCGGCACCGTGAGCCCGGTGAACGTGCCGGGCTGGCGGGACTTCCCCCTGGTCGACCGCGTGCGTGCGGTCACCGGAGGGCTGCCGGTGGAACTGATCGGCGACGGTGTGGCGATCGCCGCCGCCGAGCACTGGCAGGGCGCCGCCCGGGGCCACGACAACGCCCTGTGCATGGTCGTCTCGACCGGGGTCGGCGGCGGCCTGGTCCTGAACGGGCGACTGCACCCCGGCCCGACCGGCAACGCGGGCCACATCGGCCACATCAGCGTCGACCTCGACGGTGATCTGTGCCCCTGCGGCTCGCACGGCTGCGTGGAGCGCATCGCGAGCGGCCCGAACATCGCCCGGCGCGCGCTGGGCAACGGCTGGCGGCCGGGCCCGGACGGCGACACCTCCGCCGCCGCGGTGGCCGCCGCCGCCCGTGCCGGTGACCCGGTCGCCGTCGCGTCCTTCGAGCGGGCCGCGCAGGCCCTGGCCGCCGGGATCGCGGCCACCGCCACGCTGGTCGAGATCGACGTCGCGGTGATCGGCGGGGGCGTGGGCAAGGCGGGGGACATCCTCTTCGAGCCGCTGCGCAAGGCCCTCGCCGACTACGCCACGCTGTCCTTCGTCCAGGGGCTGACCGTGACGCCCGCGCAGATGGGCACGGACGCCGGCCTGGTGGGCGCCGCCGCGGCCGCGCTGGCGCTCAGCCCGGACGCGACCGCGGCAGGGGTCTGACCGGGGCGAGCAGGAACGTTCGATCTGGGGTCCCCCGGCGTGCTCGACCCCGCAGAGGGTGACCGTGCGGTCAGCCGGGCCGCACGGTCCGGCCCCGCCGCTCCAGGCGGCTCAGTGGAACTCGTGGACCACCTGGATCGTGCCGACGATGTGGGCGTTGAACTCCTCCAGTTCGCCGGCCGGAACCCAGAGCTCCAGGATCGTCTCGCCGCCCGCCTGCCGGACCGGATACCGGCTCAGGAAGCCGGAGTCGGCCTCGAAGCGGGTCACGAAACCGGCGCCGTCGTGCTTGACGTTCCAGTCGCGGGCGATCCTGATCGCGTAGTCCTCGTCGAGGACCGGGTAGAAGATCGGCTGCTCGGGCAGCCGGGGCGGCCAGGCCCGCCAGTCCAGCTCGCGGACCAGCTCGAGCTCCTTGGGGCCGGTGGGGCGCCAGAGGGTCGTCGTCGCTCGCAGGCCGGTCATGGCGGTCGTCTCCAGGTCGGGGCCGCCGCGGTTGTGGCGGGCCGTGACCTCGGACGGTAATGGTGAAACGATCATACGGCCACGGGATTGTGCGACGGCCGCGTGACCCCGGCCCGTCTGGCGCAGTTGATCCGGGCATGAAGAAGCGCAGCATGCTCGCCCTCGCCTCCCTCGCCACCGGGTTCGTCGTGGCCGCCGTCACCCCGTCGCACGCGACGCACCACGACGTCGTCGGGGACCCGCACGTCTCCGGCACCCTCGACTCCGCCCACGGCGCCGTCGCCGCGGACGGCTCCGCCGTGGACGAGGAGGCCCCGGCCCACCAGTAGCACCACAGCCCGTCGGACGCGGTGCCGCTGCCTCTGCCACCAGGGCGGCGGCACCGCCGTGGGCGCGCCCTCTACGGGGGATGGTTTCCGTGGCAGTGTGGAGCGGGCAAGCCACAGGGGGCCAACAGAAGAGGGGGAGTCCGTGACCGTCGTCTGGATCAACGGCGCTTTCGGTGCGGGGAAGACCACGACCGCACGGGAACTGATCGAGCTGATCCCGAACAGCACGCTCTTCGACCCCGAGGTCATCGGCGGAGCGCTCACGCACCTGCTGCCGCCCAAACGCCTCGCCGAGGTCGGTGACTTCCAGGACCTGCCCATCTGGCGACGGCTCGTGATCGACACGGCGGCCGCGATGCTGGCCGAACTCGGCGGCACCCTCGTGGTTCCCATGACCCTGCTGCGCCAGGAGTACCGCGACGAGATCTTCGGCGGCCTGGCCGCCCGCCGCATCGCCGTACGGCATGTCCTCCTTGCTCCGGCCGAAACGATCCTGCGTGCGCGAATAGCCGCGCGGGAGGTCCCCCCGGCCCTCCCCGACGGCGAGATACGGGTGCGGCAGTGGTCGTACGACCACATCGAGCCCTATCGCGCCGCCCTGGCCTCCTGGCTCACGGCGGACGCCCATCCGGTCGACACCAGCGACCTCACCCCGTACGAGACGGCCGTCCGGCTCGCCGAGGCCGTCGGCAGCGGAGAGGTGCCGGTCTGCGACATCGTGCAGACCCCGGAACCCACCGCCGAGACCCTCGCCGCCGGTGTCCTGCTCTTCGACGAGCGGGACCGGGTGCTGCTGGTCGACCCCACCTACAAGGCCGGGTGGGAGTTCCCCGGCGGGGTCGTGGAACCCGGCGAGGCGCCCGCCCGGGCCGGCGTGCGCGAGGTCGCCGAGGAGACCGGGATACGGCTGGACGACGTACCGCGGCTGCTCGTCGTCGACTGGGAGCGTCCCGTGCCGCCCGGTTACGGCGGGCTGCGGTTCCTGTTCGACGGTGGGCGGCTGGACTCCGCCGAGACCGGCCGGCTGCTGCTGCCGGGGCCCGAACTGCGCGACTGCCGCTTCGTCACCGAGCAGGAGGCCGCCGACATGCTGCCCCCGGTCCGCTACGAGCGCCTGCGCTGGGCCCTGCGGGCCCGGGAGCGGGGCGCGGCCCTGTACCTGGAGGCCGGTGTTCCGGTCGGCTGACGCCACGTGGGGTCCGCACGGCACATGGCTCAGCGGGCGCACGGCCCTGGCCGCCGCGCGGGGAGTCCGCGACCGCGGTAGAGGCGGTTCAGCTCGGTGTGGGGGTACGGGGTGTGCCTGCTCTCCCGCTCCAGCCCGCGGCAGAAGTCCCCCATGGCCACGGCCAGCGGTGCGTGGCGCTCGATCAACGCGGCCGCGGCCCGGGGGATCCCCTCGGCCCGCGCCCCGCCGGCGCAGGCGCGCAGGAACGCCCCGCGTTCCGCACGGCCGTACCCGTACACCGCGGTGACCAGCCAGATCACCAGGTAGTACGTGGTGTAGACACGGTCGTAGGCGCGGTGCCGGCCGAAGAAGGCGCGCTCGTCCCCGGCGAGCCGGAACCGGGAGCTGAGCGAGAGTCCGAAGTCGGCGAGGTAGAGCTGCCGGCCGTCGGTGAGGATGTTGCGGAAGTGGGCGTCCAGGTGCAGGAGGCCGTGCCGGTGGAGGAAGTCCGTGAGCGCCGCCAGACCCGCTGCCGCCCTGGCGCACGCGGCGTCCGGCGAGCCGGTGCGCAGCCGGGCGTCGAGCCAGTCGTGCAGGGTGTACGGGATGTGCTCCAGGAACAGGGTCAGGCTCGCCGAGGCCGTGCGCAGGCCGTCGATGCGCTCGCGCATGCCCGCACCGCCGTCCCAGTAGGCGACCGCCCGGTCCGTGTCGGCCAGTTCGTCCGGCAGGGGCGGGGTGTCGGGCAGCACCCGCCAGTGGTGCAGCAGCGGGAAGCCCGGGAAGTGCCCGGCCAGCACCCAGTTCGTCGTCATGGTGTGCAGGGCGAGCTCCCGCCAGGCGCCGAAGCCGGGGCTGCCGATGGCGCCGATGCCGTAGTGACAGTGCGCCGGCAGGGCGAAGAGGTTCGCCGTGGACCGCACGTGCTCCGGCCGCCGTTCGAGGTCGGTGAGCGGCACCCGCTTCACGAAGACCTCTCTGCCCTCGACCGCGATCCATACGGCTCTCCCGCCGATCCCGGTGCCCAGTGGCGTCCCTGCCGCCACCCGCCCGGCCAGTTCCCGGTCGCTGAGGAGGTCCAGGGAGGTGGCGATGCCGGCGTGGGCGGTCAGGCGCGCGGGGCGGGTCATGCCGCCATGATCAGCCCGGCACCCCGTACCCGTCCGCCGCTTTCCGCAGGACGGCCGAAGCCTGACCGAGGACCGGGTCGCCATGGCCGAAACAGGCCAGGTCCGCGTCGAGGCCCGCCAGCCGGTGGAGGGAGGCGAGGGTCCGGGCACGGTCGAGGTTGAAGACGCCCGCCATCACCGTTCCGGTGACCGGTGCCGCGGCCACCGCGTCCCCGGTGAACAGCACGCGGTGCTCGGGGAGGTGGACGGCGATGCTGCCGTGGGTGTGACCGGGGGCGTGGACGACGCGGGCACCGCCGCCGAAGTCGAGGACGTCACCGTCACAGAGTTCGCCCACCCGCTCCGGGCGGACGGGCTCGCCCGGCGGCAGCCCGCGCACGGCCTCCGCGTGGACCGGCCGCTCCCAGTCCTCGAACACCGGTGGCGGGCCGGGCAGTTCCCCCCGGACGACCGGCGCGTCCAGACGGTGCGCCAGCACCTCGGCGCCGCTCAGCGCGGCGAACTCGCCCGCCCCGCCCGCGTGGTCCTCGTGGAAGTGGGTCAGCACGATCCGCCGGACGGCTGACGGGTCCCGCCCGAGCGCCGTGACCGCCGCGGCGATCGCCCCGCCGGAGCCGACCGTTCCGGCGTCGATCAATGTCAACTCGTCGCTGTCGCGCCAGAGATAGGCCTGGCCGACCGGGAAGCGCAGCAGATGAAGACGGGGGAGCAGCTCGATGACGTCCATGCGCCGACGGTAGGCAGGGCCCCGTCCAGGGGGCGAGGGCCTTCTGCCGTGGGCAGAGCGGTTCGGCCCGCCGCGTACGAGGTGGGGCGAGGGTCAGGGCAGGTGTCCGGCCGGGCCGGATTGGGTTGTCGAGGAGCCGGCAGTCGCGGATCCGGTCGTCGCGGAGCCGGAGGGCGCCGGCTGGTCGCCGCCCCGGGCGGAGCGGTTCAGTCCGCCGCGTACAGCGTGAGGAAGTGGGCCTCGGCCACCGCCAGGCGCTCCAGTTCGTCCGGGGAGACGCTCTCGTTGACCGCGTGGATCTGGGCCTCCGGCTCGCTCAGGCCGATGAGCAGGATCTCGGCCCGCGGGTAGAGGGCCGCGAGGGTGTTGCACAGGGGGATGGAACCGCCCTGTCCGGCGTACTGCATCTCCTGGCCGGGGTAGGCGATCGCCATGGCGTCGGCCATCGCCCGGTACGCCGGGCTGGTGGTGTCGGCGCGGAAGGGCTGGCCCTGACCGACCTGCTCGATCCGGACCCGCGCGCCCCACGGCGTGTGTGCCTCCAGGTGGGCCTGGAGCAGCTTGTCCGCCTCGGCCGCGTCCACGCCCGGCGGCACCCGCAGGCTGATCAGGGCGCGGGCACTGGCCTGCACGGACGGGGTGGCGCCCACGACCGGCGGGCAGTCGATGCCGAGGACGGTCACGGCGGGCCGGGCCCAGATGCGGTCCGCGACCGTGCCGTCGCCGATCAGCGCGACCCCGTCCAGCACCTTGGCGTCGGCGCGGAACTGCTTCTCGTCGTACTGCAGGCCCGCCCAGCGGGTCGCGGGCTCGAGCCCGTCGACGGTGGTCGAGCCGTCCTCGGCGCGCAGCGAGTCCAGGACGCGGATCAGGGCGGCCAGCGCGTCGGGGGCGGCGCCGCCGAACTGGCCCGAGTGGAGGTTGCCCTCGAGGGTGTCGACCTGCACGCGGACCATGGTCATGCCGCGCAGGGTGGTGGTGACGGTCGGCAGGCCGACGCGGAAGTTGCCCGCGTCGCCGATCACGATGGTGTCCGCCGCCAGCAGCTCGGGGTGCTGCTCGGCGTACCGCTCCAGGCCGCCCGTGCCCTGCTCCTCCGAACCCTCGGCGATCACCTTGACGTGCACCGGGACACCGCCGTTGGCCTTCAGCGCGCGCAGCGCGAGCAGGTGCATGACCAGGCCGCCCTTGCAGTCGGCGGTCCCGCGGCCGTACCAGCGGCCGTCACGCTCGGTCAGCTCGAAGGGCGGGGTGGCCCAGGCGGCCTCGTCCAGCGGCGGCTGCACGTCGTAGTGGGCGTAGAGCAGAACCGTCTTCGCGCCTTCCGGGCCCGGCAGGTACCCGTACACCGACTGCGTGCCGTCCGGGGTGTCGAGCAGCGCCACGTCGTCGAAGCCTTCGGCACGCAGCGCGTCGGCCACCCAGTTCGCGGCGCCCTCGCTCTCACTCCGGGGGAACTGGTCGAAGTCCGCGACCGACTTGAAGGCCACCAGCTCGGTGAGTTCCGCCCTGGCCCTGGGCATCAGGGCGGCGACGGTCTCGGCGAGCGCATTCGACGACATGGGCACGCTCCTTGTGGGTGCGACGTTGTACCGGTGAGTGCACCGATCCTCCCACAGCGGACTGCGGCGACGTCCGCCGTAGGATGCGGGGGACAGGTGCGGCAGACGGCTTGATCGGAGCAGCGGACCATCGTGAGCGGCGAGAACTCTTCGGCGGACGACGTGCAGCGGGTGTGGGACGTCGTCGTGGTGGGCGCGGGACCCGCGGGGGCCTCGGCCGCCTACGCGGCGGCGGTCGCGGGGCGGCGCGTGCTCCTGCTGGAGAAGGCGGAGCTGCCCCGCTACAAGACCTGCGGCGGCGGCATCATCGGCCCCTCGCGCGACGCCCTGCCGCCCGGCTTCGAGCTGCCCTTCCGGGACCGGGTGCACGCGGTCACCTTCTCGAACAACGGACGCTTCACGCGCACCCGCCGCTCCAAGCAGATGCTGTTCGGGCTGATCAACCGGCCCGAGTTCGACCAGCAGCTGGTGGAGCACGCGCAGAAGGCCGGCGCCGAGCTGCGTACCGGCGTCACCGTGACGCGGGTGGAACAGCACGGCTCGGCGGTGCCTGACCGCCGTACGGTCGCCGTCGTCCTGCAGGGCGGCGAGACACTGCTGGCGCGCGCGGTGGTGGGCGCCGACGGCAGCGCCAGCCGCATAGGGGCGCACGTCGGGGTGAAGCTGGAGCAGGTCGACCTCGGCCTGGAGGCGGAGATCCCGGTGCCGGAGACGGTCGCGGAGGACTGGCAGGGCCGGGTCCTGATCGACTGGGGTCCGATGCCCGGCAGCTACGGCTGGGTCTTCCCCAAGGGCGGCACGCTGACGGTCGGCGTGATCTCGGCCCGCGGCGAGGGTGCCGCCACCAAGCGGTACTTGGAGGACTTCATCGCCCGGCTGGGGCTGGCCGGCTTCGAGCCGAGTATCTCCTCCGGGCACCTGACGCGCTGCCGCGCCGACGACTCCCCGCTCTCGCGCGGCCGGGTCCTGGTGTGCGGGGACGCGGCCGGGCTGCTGGAGCCGTGGACCCGCGAGGGGATCTCCTTCGCCCTGCGGTCGGGGCGGCTCGCGGGGGAGTGGGCGGTCCGGATCGCCGAGGCGCACGACGCCGTGGACACCCGTCGGCAGGCGCTGAACTACGCGTTCGCGATCAAGGCGGGGCTCGGCGTGGAGATGAGCGTGGGCAAGCGGATGCTGGCCGCGTTCGAGCGCCGGCCCGGTCTGTTCCACGCGGCCCTCACCGGCTTCCGCCCCGCCTGGCGGGCCTTCAAGGACATCACCCAGGGCTCCACGTCCCTGGGCGAGCTCGTCCGCACGCATCCGATGGCCCAGCGCGCCCTGACCGCGCTGGACCGGCGGACTACCGCGTCCGGCTCCGCAGCGCCGGGGGCCGATGCGCCGGGTTCCGACGCGCCGGACTCCACCGCGCCGGAGGACACGATCACTTCCTGACGGTGATCCGGAAGACCGGGTGGTCACCGGCGGCGGCGACGATCTCCTCGTCGGAGGACTTGGCCGTGACCCCCTGGAAGTACTGGTTGACCTCCCAGCCCCACTTCTCCAGGTAGGTCCGCAGGACAGGGAGCTTCTCCGCGTCGGGAAGCTCCACGGCGGTGAACTCGCGCACTGTGCGGCCGACACGCAGCTCCCCGCCGCCCGCGGCGCGCATGTTGCGCACCCACTGAGAGTGGCCCCGGGCGGAGACCAGGTACTGCTCACCCTCGTAGAGGTGCGGGTTGACCGGGATGCGCTGCATCGTGCCGCTCTTACGGCCGCGCACGGACATCTCCGCGGTGCCGGCGAGGCTGAGACCGTGCCGGGCCAGCCAGCCGATCACGCTGTTCATGCGGACGGTCAGCGGGCTGCCCTTGAGGTAGTACGGCGCGGAAGAGGACGGCGACATGGTGACCCCCACGGTTTGGGAGAGCGGTGCTCTCGGTCGACTCCAGTGTGGGGGAGAGCACCGATCCAGCGCAAGAGCACTGCTCTCTTTTGTGTGCACCGCTCTGTCCCCGTGGCACACTGAACCGCATGAGGACCGCACAGGGCGCCCGCGCGCGAGCCAGGATCGAAGTCACCGCGGCCATCAAGGACGAGGCGCGCAGACAGCTCGCCGCCGAGGGCGCGGCCAGGCTCTCGCTGCGCGCGGTGGCCCGCGAACTCGGCATGGTCTCCTCGGCGCTCTACCGCTACTTCCCCAGCCGTGACGACCTGCTGACCGCGCTCATCATCGACGCCTACGACTCCCTCGGCGAGGCCGCCGAGAAGGCCCACGAGGCCGTCTGCGACGCCGCCCACGTGGCCCGCTGGACGGCGGTGTGCGAGGCGGCGCGCGGCTGGGCGCTGGCCCATCCGCACGAGTACGCGCTGATCTACGGCTCGCCCGTGCCCGGCTACTCCGCCCCCCAGACCACCGTCCCGGCCGCCTCCCGGGTCGGCCTCCTCCTCATCGGCATCGTCCGCGACGCCCACCAGGGTCCCGGCCTCGCCGACCTGCCGCTCCCCGCCGAACTGCGCCCCGAGGCCGAACGCATGGTCGCCGAGTTCGCCCCCGATCTGCCGCCCGAGGCGGCGACCGCCCTGGTGGCGGCCTGGGCCCAGTTGTTCGGGCTGATCGGGTTCGAGGTGTTCGGGCAGTTCCACCGGGTGGTGGAGGAGCGGGAGACGTTCTTCCGGCACGCGGTGACCGGGCTGGCGCACGGAGTGGGACTGAAGTAGGTCCCCGTACCGGGGCGCCGTACTTCCCCGGCAGTACGTGTGATCACCTCGCCCGGCGGACGCTGACCCGTCCTGCTCCCTCTGGTGTGGCCGTCATGGAAGAGCCGGCATCGGCCTGTCCGACGAGGAGATCGCGCGCCGTCCGGTGGTCGGCCCGCTCACCGCGAAGACCCACGTGAGCCGCACGATGGTCAAGCCGGGTGCCCGGGACCGGGCCCAACTGGCCGTACCGGCCTATGAGCCGGGGGCGGTGCGGCCGGGCTGAGGCCCCCGCCGGAAGCGCACCAGCACGCTCACCACCCGGGCGACGAAGACGACGGCGGCGAGCGTGCCGCCCACCCGCGGCAGCGCCGCCGCGAGCAGCGCCGGCAGGTCGAAGAGCAGCGCCGGTCCGCCGACCGCCCCGAACGTCACCGCGGCCGCGAACGCCGCACTGACCAGTGCGTACCCGATCTCGACGGTCATCGCGTCCTGTTCGGCCCTGGTCCGCCGTCCCCCGTGTCCGTCCATCCGGCCGGTCTCCCAGGCGGCGTCCGGCGCGGCAACGGACAACTCCGGCCGGCCGCACGCGTGAAGCCGTTCCCCGCCAGGGCCTGGCGCGAAGGTCCTTCCCCCGCCCGCGCAGTTCGGGAGGCGCCCGCGGCCCCGCGAGGCCCGGCACGCTTCGCCGCAGGGGGTACGCACACGCGCCGCACCGGGCGTGGGCCCACGTACCGGACGTACGGGGCCCGCGCCCGGCGCTCGCCCCCGCCTTCGGCCTCGGCGCCAGGGCGGGCACCGACGTGTACCTCGGCCGCTGCCGCGGCGGGCGTGAGGTCCGTCCTTCGGGCGGAGGGCGCGACTCTCGCGACAGGCGCTAGTCGCGGACCGCCACGCGCCCCGCGTCCGCCTCCCTCTCCACGGTGGACCTGGCGACCACCACGCTCTGCTGCGGGGTACGGGGGCCGCGCAGCCCGGTGAGGGTGATGAGGAGCCCGGCGAGGGCGATCCCCGTCACCACGAGCAGCCCCGGACGGTAGCTGTCGAGCACGGCCTGCGGGGTGGCGTGGGCCGGGGCGTGGGCGGTGACCACCGCGGTGACGGCGGCGAGGAAGATCGCGCCGCCCACCTGGACGGAGGTGTTGAGCAGCCCGGACACCATGCCCTGCTCGTGGTCCTCGACCCCGTTGGTGGCCTGGATGTTCAGCGAGGGGAAGACCAGCGCGCAGGCCGCGCCGATCAGTAGCATCGACGGCAGCACGGCCGTCGCGTACGCCGGGTGGAGGTCGACGCGCAGGAACAGCGCGTACCCGGCGACCATCAGCGCGAAGCCCACCGCGATCAGCCGCGCGGTGCCGAACCGGTCCACGATCGAGCCGACCTTGGCGGAGGACACCGCCACCAGCGCACCGGCGGGCAGGAAGGCGAGCGCCGTGTGCAGCGCCGACCAGCCGAGCAGGGACTGCATGTACAACGTCACCAGGAACTGGAAGCCGACGTAACTGCCGAAGAACGCCATGGCGCCGAGCTGGGCCCGCGCCTGCCGGCCCGAGCGGAGCACGCCGAGCCGGACCAGCGGGCCGGGCGAGCGCCGTTCGACGACGACGAACACGCTCAGCAGTGCGGCGACGGCCAGGAAGGACAGCAGAGTACGGGCCGACACCCAGCCGGCCCGAGGCGCCTGGACGACGGTGAAGACCAGCAGCAGCATCGAGGCGGTGCCGAGGACGGCGCCGGGCACGTCGTACCCGTCGTGCTCCTTCTCGCGTGTGCTGCGCGGCAGCAGCTTCACTCCGGCGAGCAGCGCGACCAGCGCGATGGGCGCGGGCAGCAGCATGGTCAGACGCCAACTCGCCTCGGTGAGCAGGCCGGAGAGCACCAGGCCCATCGAGAAGCCGGTGGCCGCGCAGGTGGTGTAGATCGACAGGGCGCGGTTGCGCAGCGGGCCCTCGGCGAAGGTCGTGGTGATGATGGACAGGCCCGCGGGCGCGGTGAACGCGGCGCTCAGCCCCTTGATGAAGCGGCTGGCGATCAGCAGCGGCCCGGAGTCGACCAGACCGCCGAGCAGCGAGGCGAGGGCGAACGCACCGAGGGCCACCAGGAACACCTGGCGCCGGCCCAGCAGGTCGGCGGTCCGGCCGCCGAGGAGCAGCAGCCCGCCGTATCCCAGGATGTAGCCGCTGACGATCCATTGCAGCGTCGAGGTGGACAGGTGGAGGTCGGAGCCGATGGAGGGCAGGGCCACGCCGACCATCGACACGTCGAGCGCGTCCAGGAACATCGCGGCGCACAGCACCAGCAGGGTGCCCCACAGCCGGGGGGTCCAGCGAACCGCCGGGGCCGCGGGGGTGGTGAGCGGAGAGGTCATGCGCAGCACGCTACATGCGTATGCATGAGATGCAAATGCAATTAATGACGATGCAACAAACCGATTTCTCTGCTACGGTGCGCTCATGGCGGCGAAGAAGGCCGAGCAGGAGCTCGTGGGCCAGTGGCGGGACATCCTGGCGCTGCACGCCCGCACCCAGTGCGAACTCGACCGCGCCCTGCACGGACACGGCCTGTGCGCCAGCGACTTCGAGGTCCTCGACCTGCTCTCCGAGGACTCCGCCGCGGACGGCGGCTGCGCCTACCGGGTCCAGGAGATCGCCGACCGCATCCACCTCAGCCAGAGCGCTCTGTCCCGTCTGATCGCCCGTCTGGAGAAGGACGGACTGCTCCAGCGGGCCATGTGCGCCGAGGACCGTCGAGGCGTCCGGGTGGCCCTCACGGAGAAGGGGCGCGCGCTGCACGGCGAGGTGCGGCCGGTGCAGCGCGCGGTGCTGACAAGGATGCTGGCCGGCTCAGCCGATGGCTGAGGCCTCGCGCCACAGGGCGGCGAGCGCGGCGTCTCCGGTCACCCTGGGCACGGGCAGCCGGTTCCACAGCGCGAGGTACAACTGATCGGCCGGACCGGCCAGTTCGGCTTCGGCGTCCCCGGACCCGTCCCTGCTGGTGACGGGCGGCCGGCCGGACAGCCGTACGGTCCACACCGCGTCCGCGTCCAGCGCCCGCACCCGCAGGACGCGCGCCTCCTCGGTACGGACCCGGCTCCTCGGGCGGGCGTGGAAGCCGCGCAGCAGCTCGTCGATGCCGTCCACGGCGAAGTCTGTGGCGATGGGGGACGCCGCGCCGCCGGCCGCCGACTCCGCGTCGTACCGGTGCACGGCCGTCTCGTGCGCCTGCCGCCGGGTCCAGAACGCCAACGGCGAGGCGCAGGGCGCCTGATGGAAGGTCCAGCACGCCACGTCGGCCGGCGCGGCGGCCAGGGTGTCGACGAGCCGCCGGTGACTGTCCCGGTACCAGCTCACCAGCTCGTCCCCGTCGAGATCGGGTTCCTCGCCCAGCGGCCGCGGCTCGCCGTACCCGTCGGCGACGAACCCCGCCGCCCAGCGGTGCACCGCGCCCGTGTGCCGCAGCAGGTCCCGCACCTGCCACTCCGGGCAGGTCGGCACCTTGGCCGCGGTGCCCGCCTCGGCGGCGGCCGCGGCGAGCAGACGGCCCTCGCGGTCCAGGGTCTGCAGGAAGTCGGCTGTGTCCATGGGGTGAGTGTGCCGGACCGGCCGGTCGGGCGGCACCGCATTCCGTGCGGCGCCCGCCGGGGCTGTCGGTGATCCGTAGGCGATGTGCGGGCGGGGACGGGGAGTCTGGGCGGCGAGCCGCTCCCGGGAGCGTCCTCGCCCCCTCGTCCTCCGTCAGCGAGGGAGCCCGCCCCCCCATGCCGTCCAGACCCTCCGCCCTCTCCGACGACGTGGCGCCCCGGGACGTACGGCGTCCGCTCCGCGCCGACGGCAGGATCGTCCCGGTCAGTGGCGGTAACGCCGGCATCGGGCACTTCGTCGCCGAGCAGCTGTCGGCCACCGGAGCCACCGTGGTGCTGGGCAGCCGCACCGGCCTGGATCCGCGCCGCCGACGTGCCGTGAGGGCGCGACGCAGGTGCCCCCGCGGGTCACGGGGGCGCGCAGCGGACCGTCTCGCGGTCACTTCGACGGCGCGGCCCCCGTGCTCCGGCGCACCACCAGACTCGTCGGTACGAGGTCCGTCCCGGCGACCGCCCCGTTCCAGCCTTTGGTCCACCGGCCGTACCGGGCCTCGAGCAGCCGGGTCACCTCGTGGTGGAAGCCCCAACCCGTCCTGCCCTCGCGGGGACCGCTCGGCACCATCGTGGCGATGAGCGCGGTGAGCCGTTCCTCTTCCTCCTCGTCGCAGTCGAACGGGTTGCGGTCCGGGTCGGCGGCGGACCAGGTCAGCAAGCAGGGGCCGGGTTCGGCCTCGGTGGACGTGGTGTACCTCCGGTGACGTGTGGGTGCGGCCGACCGGTGATCGCCGACTTGATCGGCTTTGTCATCGGATTTTTCCGGGGTGCAGAAGGTGCGAGTGCGGGCAAGTCGCCGATACGGACCGGTTAATACTCGCTCACGCGCTGGTTGCGGGAGAGTGAGCGCGCCATGATGGGCCCATGACGTTGGCCTCGCGCGCGTTCGCGCAACTGGCGACCTGGCCGGACCTGTCCCAGGCCGCGCCGAGCTGCGGCCTGGGACAGGCGGTGAGTTCGGCCGGGGGCGAGATCGCCCACTTCCACTCGGACCGGGATGTCGACCTGCGGCTGACGGCCCGCGCCATCCGGCACTTCGCCAAGAACCTCAAGGGCTCGGGGGCGGTCCGCATCGTCCCGGGTTCGCAGTGGGTGACCATCCGCCTCGATGCCACGAGCGACGTGGATCTGCTGCTGACGCTGGTGAGCGTCGCCCTCCAGGCGCAGCAGACCTGGCCGGACCCGGGCGACCGGCCCGCCGTCGGCTGCAACGACCAGCGCGGCGCCGGGTTCGTCCGGACGGTCCCCGGCGGGATCTGACGGCGCAACGGGTGGCCCCGGTCCCGGACCCGGGGTCACACCGCGACGACCCGCACCCCCGCCTCCTCGAACCGGCGCACGGTCTGCTGTCCCACCGCCGTGTCCGTGACCAGCGTGTCCACCGCATCGGCCGCGCAGATGCGGGCGAAGGCCCGTTGACCCAGCTTGCTGGAGTCGGCGGCGACGACCACCCGCCCGGCGCCCGCACCGATCCCGGCGAGGCCCGGGCCTTCGTCGCCGGTACCGGAGTGGACGCGCTGGCCGTCGCGATCGGCAGCGTCCACGCCATGACCGCCCGCACCGCGGCCCTCGACCACGGCCTCCTCGAGCGGCTGTCCACCGCCGTGCCGGTCCCGCTCGTGCTGCACGGCTCCTCCGCAGTACCGGACGAGGGCCCGGTCGCGGCGGTCGCCGGCGGCATCGCCAAGGTCGACGTCGGCACCGCCCTCAACCTGGCGATGACCAGGGCGGTCCGGGACTTCCTCGCCGGCCGCCCGGAGGCCGCCGACTCCCGCGGGTACCTCGGCGAGGGCCGCGAGGCGACGGCCCGCGAGGTCACGCGGATCCTCGGCGTGCTCGCCCCGCGGGGCGAGCGGGTCAGCCCCGCTTCACGGCCTTGAGCACCACGAACTTCGGGTCGCTCGCGATCAGCCGGCTGTTGCCGAACAGGCGGCGCAGCTGCACGTGGTAGCCCAGGTGCCGGTTGCCGATCACCCACAGCTCGCCGCCCGGCCGCAGCGCACGCCGCGCCCCGGTGAACATGCGCCGGGCGGTCGCGTCGGTCGTCGCCTGGTGGGAGTGGAACGGCGGGTTGTTGAGGACGACGTCCACGCTGCCGGGAGCCACCCCGGCGAGCCCGTCCCCGACCCGGAACTCGGCGTGCCCCGGCACCCCGTTGGCCTTGTACGTGGCCTCCGCCGACGCCACCGCCTGGAACGACTCGTCGACGAACAGCACTTCGGCGGCCGGGTCGGCCAGCGCCACCGCCGTGCCGACGACGCCGTTGCCGCAGCCGAGGTCCACCACCCGGCGCGGTCCGTCCGCGTCCGGCAGGTGACGCAGGAAGAACCGGGTGCCGATGTCGAGCCGGTCCGCGCAGAACACGCCCGCGTGGTTGACGACCGTACGCCCGGAGGCGGCACCGATGCCGTCGGGCAGGGCGTAGCTGTACGGCCACGGGTTGGCCGGGCGCTCCAGCGCCGGGTCCGGGGTGCAGAAGATCAGCCGGGCCTTCTGGCGGGCCAGTGAGGTCCTGGTCGGGCCGAGGATCCGCTCGAACAGCCGGAGGGTCGAGCTGTGGATCTCCTTCACCATGCCGGTGCCGACGACGACCGTGCCCTCGTGCACGGCGGGCGCCAGCCGCAGCAGCTGGTCCTCCAGGAGCGCCAGGCTCTTCGGTACCCGGACCAGCAGGACGTCGACGCGCCCCGGTGGCGGATCCTGGCTGGTCAGCAGGGACACCGCACCGGCCGCCACGCCGGCCCGCGCGAGGTTGGCACGGGTCGCCTCCTGGCTGAGGTACGAGTCGGTGATCTGCGTCGGCCGGTGTGCCGCGAGGGCCGTGACCAGGGCGCCCCAGCGGTCTCCCACGACCACGACCGCGCCGGACAGGGGGATCCCCTCCTGAGCCAGATGGTCGAGCAGGTACGCGTCGGAGGCGTCCCAGGCCCGCAGCTTCTCGTGCGGATCCTCGGGGAAGCGGGACAGCTCCAGCTCGCCCCACGGAGTCGTCATACGGTCCTTCATCGTGCGTCCAGGCTAGTGCCCCGGCAGGCAGCGTTCGCCCCGTCGCGACGCCCGACACGCTCCCCCAGAGGGGGTGCCCCCACTCGCCGCACCGGCCGGAAGCACACGTACGTCCAGTACGTGTGCTTCCGACCGGCACGGCGAACGCTGCCTGCCGGGGCACTGGCTGGCCGAGCCGCAGTTCAGGGCCCGTGGGGCAGGATGGGGTCATGGAGGCGGAGCTGTTCCCCAGGGGGCGCACCCAGGTCGCGCCGGGCGCCGTGCACGTCCCGGACTGGCTGGACGCCGGCGCGCAGCGCGAGCTGCTGGCGGCCTGCCGGGACTGGGCCCGCCCGCCGGCCGGGCTGCGCACCGTCCGCACGCCGGGCGGCGGCACGATGACCGCCCGGCAGGTCTGTCTGGGCCGGCACTGGTACCCGTACGCCTACGCCCGTACGGCCGTGGACGGCGACGGCGCCCCCGTCAAGCCCTTCCCCGCCTGGCTGGGCGAGCTGGGCCGCCGTGCGGTCGCCGACGCGCTCGGCCCTCGGGCGGCGACGGACGCGGCGTACGACATCGCCCTGGTCAACTTCTACGCCGGCGACGCCCGCATGGGCATGCACCGCGACAGCGACGAGAAGTCCGGCGCGCCGGTGGTCTCGCTCAGCCTCGGCGACACGTGCGTGTTCCGCTTCGGCAACACCGAGACCCGGGCCAGGCCCTACACGGACGTCGAGCTGCGCAGCGGTGACCTGTTCGTCTTCGGCGGCCCGTCCCGGCTCGCCCACCACGGCGTGCCCCGGGTGCACGCCGGTACGGCACCGCCCGGGCTGGGGTTGACCGGGCGCCTGAACATCACTTTGCGGGTGAGCGGCTTCTAGGGTCCATCACGAGGACCCTGGGGTCTTCCGTTCGGATCGGGGCCTGGCTCGCGGCGCCGGCCGCCCGCCCGGCGGATCATGGGAGACTCGCCCTCATGAGCGGCAAGGCGGACCCCCGGACGGGGAATGGGACCACCTCGAGAACGCGGCTGGACCGGGGGCGTGGTGCGCTCGGGCCCGCGTTGGAGCTCGTGCACACCGGGCGGGCGCCGACCCGGGCCGTCCTCACCGCCGAACTGGGCGTCACCCGGGCGACGGCCGGCGCGGTCGCCGCCGAACTGGAGGCGCTCGGCCTGATCCGCGTCGACGCCCGGCCCGGAGCGGCGGCCGGTTCCCAGGGGCGCCCCTCGCACCGGCTGGAGGTCGCCGAGGACGGGCCCGTCGCGCTGGCCGCGCAGGTCCACGCCGACGGGTTCCGGGCGGCACTGGTCGGACTCGGCGGCCGGATCGTGGCCACCGCACCCGGCTGCGAGACCGTCGACGCCGACCCGGCCAAGGTGCTCGGCTCCGTCGTGCGGGCGGGTGCCGAGCTGCTCCGCCGCACCGGGCGGCGCTGTGTCGGCGCCGGACTCGCCGTACCGTCGGCGGTGGCCGAACCGGACGGCCTGGCTCTCAACCCCCTGCACCTGGCCTGGCCCGTGGGCGCGCCGGTGCGCCGGATCTTCGCCGAGTGCGTACGCGCGGCCGGGATCCCCGGGCCCGCCTTCGCCGGCAACGACATCAACCTCGCCGCGCTCGCCGAACACCGGCACGGCGCGGGCCGGGGCGCCCGGGACCTGCTGTGCGTGGCCACCGGCCACCGGGGCGTGGGCGGCGCCCTGGTGCTGGACGGCCGCCTGCACACGGGCAGCGCGGGCCTCGCCCTGGAAGTCGGCCACCTCACGGTCAAGCCCGAGGGCCGCCCCTGCCACTGCGGCAGCCGTGGCTGTCTCGACGTCGAGGCGGACCCGATGGCCCTGCTCAGCGAGGCGGGCCGCGAGCCGGGTCCCGAGGTGTCGCTGCTCCAGCAGGCCGTCGACCTGATCCGCGACCACTACGCCGACCCGACGGTCCGCGCCGCCGCCGAGGTCCTGATCGACCGCCTGGGCCTGGGCCTGGCCGGCCTGGTGAACATCCTGAACCCCGACCGCATCATCCTCGGCGGTCTGCACCGCACGCTGCTCGACGCCGACCCCGGCCGGCTCCGCGCGGTCGTCGCCGACCGCAGCCTGTGGGGCCAGAGCGGCAGCGTTCCCATCCTGCCCTGCACCCTCGACCACAACAGCCTGGTCGGCGCGGCCGAGCTGGCCTGGCAGCCGGTGCTGGACGATCCACTGGAGGCACTGCGGTGACCGAGCCGCCCGCCGTCGAGCTCCTGCCGGTGCGCCGCGTCCGGCTGACCGAGACGCCACCACCCGCCCTGTCCCCACGGGAACGCTCGGCGATGGACCGCGCCTGGCGGGAGGCGGTCCTGGCCAACCCGGCCCTGTTCGACGGCCCCGTGGCCGCCCTGACGGGACTGGCCGTGCAGGAGCCGCTCGGCCTGGTGCTGTCCTGGACCCGCGCCACGTACCGGTCGCGTGCCCTGCGGCGGGTACCGGGAGCCACCGCCTGGCTGCCGTCCCTGTTCGTCTCCGTCGCGCAGCCGGCCGACGACGGCCGCCTGCTGGTGGGCCGGACGGCGCCGTGGACCGCCGCCCCGGGCCGCTGGCAGCTGCCGGGCGGCATCGTCGAACCGCCGGGCCCCGGCGAGGAGCTGGACCTGGCCGCCCTGCGCCGGCACGCCGCCCGGGAGCTCGCCGAGGAGACCGGGGCGGACACGGTGCCGGACGCGCTCGCCCTGCGGCTCGCCACCCGTGGCCGCAACGGCTCCGTCGGCGTCCTGTTCCTCGCCCCACCGTGCCCGGCCCCGCTGCTGCGCGAGCGGTACGCGGACCTGGCGGCCGCGGAGCGGGCCCAGGGCCACGATCCCGAGTTCGACCGGATCACGCTGATCCGGTCACCGGACGAACTGTCCGTTCTCGACGGACCGCGCGTGGACTACCTGGAGCCGGTCGTCCGGCACTTCGCGCGGGCGCGCGCCTGATCCGCCGGGCGAGCCGACTCACCGCCAGGCTGGGCGCCCTCGCCGAGCAGCGGGAACTGCTGCTCATCACCGTCCGCGGCGTCAGCGACGCCCAGGCCATGCGGCGTACCACCGTCAGCGAGCTCACCCTGGGCGGCATCGTCAAGCACCTCGCCCACGGGCAGCGGGTGTGGTCGCAGATCCTGGCCGACGGGGACCGGGCGCTGCCGGAGGGCATGCTCGACACCGGCCAGTACCGCATGACCGACGACGACACCCTCGCGGGGCTGCTGCACCTGTACGCGGTCACGGCGCGGATCCTGGAGGAGACCGTGACCGCGTTGCCCCGGACTGAGTACGACCGTGCCCCTCCCCAGGACGCCCTGGTCCCCGCCGGAGACCGTCCACTGGTCGGCGCGCCGTGTCCTGCTGCACCTGATCAGGGAGACGGCCCAGCACGCCGGGCACGCGGACATCATCCGGGAGGCGCTGGACGGGGCGAGCACCACGGCCCGACGTTGAGCCGCCCGCCGGGACCCCGCCCGCCGCACCCCCGCGCGGTCAACCGGCGACGGTCGACCGGGCGGGGGTGCGGGCCGGGGCGGGGGCACAGGCCGCGGGTTCCACGTGGACCGGCTCGAAACGGCGCGCGGGTGCCTCGGTGGCCGCGCGCTGCGGGGGGCGGGCCGGCTGCCGGTCGGCCGCCGAGGGCGTGGGCAGTGTGAACCACACGACCTTGCCCTGGTCGCCGTCCGGCCGCGCGCCCCAGCTCTCGCTCACCGCCGCGACCATCGCGAGCCCGCGCCCGCAGGTGGCCAGCGGTCCGAGGTCCGCGATGTCCCCGGCCACGGGCAGTCGGGGATCGTGGTCGCGCACCGACACCATGAGCCGGTCGAGGACCAGCTCCATCTCCACCGTGCACGACTTGTCCGGCTGGGCGTGCCGGTGAACATTGCTCAGCAGCTCGGTCACACCGAGCGAGGCGCGGTCTATCAACGCGTCCAGATGCCAGTAGCGCAACTGCGCAGATACGATTCTGCGGACCTGACCGATCCGCGACGGCAGGGCTTGGAGCTCCACCGTGCAGTGCTGTGGATGACTGATCACGGCTGCGACTCCCCGATGTGAGGTCCGGTCGAATCCGGAGGAACACGGAGAACACGGAGAACAGATCCAGCAGGGTGCTTGCGTCCAAACGTCCGCCTGCTGTCGTGGCCGGCGGGCTGGTTCGCAGCGTTATCGCCGGTAAACCCAGAGTGACGTGGAACCAGAGTGACGCAAGGGGTGCGGTCCCGCAACTCGCCGCGCTCAGCCGCCGTGTCCGGAGGCCCGGCGCACGGCCTCGATGAACCGGCGTGCCGCGGGCGGCCCCGGCTCGCCCGGGGCGGGGTCGTGCTCACCCAGGGTCAGCAGGTACCGCTTGCCGTCGAGGTCGGCCAGGGCCCGGTCCTCCGGGGCGAACCAGGGCTTGGAGGCACGCACCTCCCGCACCGGCGCGCTGTCGATCTCGCTGCCGTAACTGGTGAGCAGCTCCAGCCTGCCGTCGCTGATCCGGACCTGTCCGGCCCGGGTGAGCGAACGCAGCCGCTTTCCGATCCGCACGCCCGTGGCCGTGAACTCCGGCTCCGCCATCCTTCCCCGCCCCCTTGCGCGTCGCTCGCCGGACCGAGCCCCTCAGGGTCGTGATCCGGCCCTGCCCTTCGTGCATCGCCGTGATCCAGTGTGCACTCCCGTGCGGGACAGCGGCCGCGTCACCTCGGCGGACACCGCGAATCCGGCGACGGGGGCCGTCCCGGAGGTGCAGTCTGCCCGTGCGCGTCGCAGAGCACCAGTGCGCACGGGGCGCGCGCGACCGGCGCCCGGAGCACTCGCCCCAATGCGCCCCCCGCGGGTTCGCAAACGGTTCGCACATGACCCGCCCCGGGCTGCCCCAGGGGTGCCTTTGGGGCGCCCAAAGATGCGTTTATGCAGGTGGGAAGCGGTGCGGAAGCTGCTTATGATCGGGCTGTCGGCCGCGCGAGGCGCCGTCGGAGCGAAGTGTAAGGAGCCCCGCCGTGAGCACCACCCCACAGACCCGTACGGGTGCCACCCCTGACGTCGACCGCAGCGACAGCGCCTACCGCGACTGGCTGAAGGAGGCCGTACGCAAGGTGCAGGCCGACGCCAACCGTTCGGCCGACACGCATCTGCTGCGCTTTCCGCTGCCCGAGCAGTGGGGCATCGATCTGTACCTGAAGGACGAGTCGACCCATCCCACCGGCAGCCTCAAGCACCGGCTCGCCCGCTCCCTGTTCCTCTACGGCCTGTGCAATGGCTGGATCCGTCCGGGCCGCCCGGTGATCGAGGCGTCCAGCGGCTCGACAGCCGTATCCGAGGCGTACTTCGCCAAGCTGATCGGCGTGCCGTTCATCGCGGTGATGCCCCGCACGACGAGCGCCGAGAAGTGCCGTCTCATCGAGTTCCACGGCGGCCGGTGCCACTTCGTGGACGACTCCCGGAAGATGTACGAGGAGTCCGCCCGCCTCGCGGTGGAGACCGGCGGCCACTACATGGACCAGTTCACCTACGCCGAACGGGCCACGGACTGGCGGGGCAACAACAACATCGCCGAATCCATCTTCCGGCAGCTGCGGTGGGAGCGGTTTCCGGAGCCGGCCTGGATCGTCGCCACGGCGGGCACCGGCGGCACCTCCGCGACCCTCGCGCGCTACGTCCACTACATGCAATACGACACCCGCGTGTGTGTCGCCGATCCGGAGAACTCGTGTTTCTTCGAGGGCTGGACCAGCGGCGATCCGGACGTCACCTGCGACTGCGGCTCGCGCATCGAGGGCATCGGCCGCCCCCGCATGGAACCCAGCTTCGTGCCCGGCGCCGTCGACCGCATGATGAAGGTCCCGGACGCCGCCAGCGTCGCCGCGGTACGGGCCCTGGAACGCTCCATCGGCCGCAAGGCGGGCGGCTCCACCGGTACCGGCCTGTGGAGCGCCCTGAAGATCGTCTCCGAGATGGTGGCCGGGGGGCGCACGGGCAGCGTGGTCACCCTGCTGTGCGACCCCGGGGACCGCTACCTCGACAAGTACTACTCCGACGCGTGGCTGGCGGAGCAGGGCCTGGACATCACCCCGTACAGCACGGCGATCGACGCGCTGCTGCGGACGGGCGTGTGGCCGGACTGACCCACCCGCCGCCCCGGCGGTCCGCGGGACGACCCCCGTACGATCGGCGCGTGTTCGAATACCACGGCTGGGTCACCGTCCTTGAGAGTGCCGGCGACGACGAGATCCGGCTGCGGCGGATCGTCGACGGGCTCCGGGCCCATGTCGGATCCGTGGCACCCGGGTCCTACGGACTCATCCACATCCGCGACGACGAGGACCCCGGCCACGAGAACGAGGTCCGCGACCTCAGACTCGTCCGGGGCACGGTGACCGAGCACACCGAGACGCTGTTGTCGCCGTGCGTCCCGACACGGGAGGATCCCTTCGGCCTCGACGGGTTCTAGCCGCCCCGGTCCGCCAGCCGCCGGTCCAGTGCCGTCACCGCCTGCTGGAAGGCGCGGCCCACGCACGGGCGGGCCAGAGTCCACAGCAGGCGGAAGGGGGCCGTGCCGTCGAGAGCGAAGGTCATCCGGATCTGTGTGCCGGTGCCGGACGGTGCGAGCCGCCATTCCTCGACCCAGGCCCGGGCGCCCGGTGCGTTCGTCGCGTCGACCCGGTAGGCGTACACCTCCGGTGCCTCGGCGAGCAGGACCGACTCCTCGAAGCGGATGCCGCCCCGGAGCCGGATCTCCCGTCCGCCCTCCGTCGGCCGGGCGGAGGCCACCGCCGAGAACCACTGCTGCCAGCCGGGCACGTCCTCGGCGAGCGCGCGGAAGACCGCCTCCGGTGCCGCGGCCGTCTCCCCTGCGAACGCCAGCCGGACGGGGGCGGTCCCGGTGAAATCGGTCCCCACCGGTCGCAGACGGTGCGTCATGGCAGGCCCCCTGGTGTGCGTCCCGACGGGCGGCGGACGGTCGGCCGGCAACCCTAGCTGACGGCTCGTCAGATGTCTGCACCCTCGTCGGGTTCGCCCGCCACCACCAGCCGCCGCAGATGCTCGGCGATCTCCGCCCGCGCCCCGGCGGGCAGGCCCTCGTCCGTCACCAGCGTGTCGACCTCCTCGAGCGCGGCGAAGGAGCTCAGTCCCACCGTCCCCCACTTGGTGTGGTCGGCGACCACCACGACGCGCCGCGCGGACTGCACCAGCCGGCGGTTGGTCTCCGCCTCCGCCAGGTTCGGCGTCGACAGCCCGGCCTCCACCGATATCCCGTGCACCCCCAGGAACAGCAGGTCGAAGTGGAGCGCCGCGATCGCCCGGTCGGCGACCGGCCCCACCAGGGAGTCGGACGGGGTGCGCACACCGCCGGTCAGCACCACCGTGGCCGCGCCCTGCCGCTGGCCCGAGGAGCGCTGCGCCGCGTGGAAGACGTCCGCGACCCGCACCGAGTTCGTCACCACGGTCAGCTCGGGCACCTCGACCAGATGGTGGGCCAGCGCATAGGTCGTCGTACCGCCCGACAGCGCGATCGCGCTACCCGGCATGACCAGCTCGGCGGCGGCGCGCGCGATGTCCTCCTTGGCGGTCGGCTCCAGACCCGACTTGGCCTCGAAGCCGGGTTCGTGTGTGCTCGCCTCGACCACCGGCACCGCGCCGCCGTGCACCTTCTCCAGCACCCCCTGGCGGGCCAGGGCGTCCAGGTCGCGGCGCACGGTCATGTCCGACACGCCGAGCTTGCGGGTCAGTTCGTTGACCCGCACGCCGCCGCGGCGCCGGACCTCGTCGAGGATCAGGGCGCGCCGCTGCTCCGCGAGGAGGTTCTGATTCTCGCTCACGTACGCTCCGGTTCCTTTCGCGTCAGCCGTCGCCTCGCCTTCGCACCTGCTCCGACCAGGACGTTCCGTCCGTCCCTGGTGCGAGGGCGTCCCATCTTGTCACGGGAGGGCCCCGTCGGCGCCACTGCCCGCACCGGCGCGCACATGTCATTCGGACATCACCCGTGCCGCCGTCTCCGCACCGGATCGGGGAGATTCCGTGATGAGTGGTGTACGTCACAGTGCGAGCGGTGATCCTGGTGGATGCACGGACACAGACCGTCGGCGCGTCACGGGGGAAGTGCGAACAGTGGAGCGTGCACAGGAACGTGCCGGTGCCGCCCTGGAACTCCTGGTCCACGGAGTCGGGGGCACCACACCGGAGAAGATGCTCGGCGACCCGCGCACGGTACGGGTCACCGGCGACGGCACGGCGGCCGTGTTCCGGCGCGCCGAGGACGCCGACGCCGACGCCGGATCCGGCGGCCACCGGCCCGGACCCGTGCCGGAGGCGTACGTCTGGTGCAACCTGACCTCCGGAAACGGCGCCCGCGCCCTGTGGCTGTTGCTGCTGCCGTTCATGGTGGTCAACCTCGCCCACTGGATGCGCCCCGCCGCGCCCGGCCGGTCCCGCACGGTGCGGCTGTACGGGCTGCTGGTGCGGCTGGCCGGGCTCACCCTGACCGTGCTGCTGGTCGCGGCGGCCTGTGAGGTCGCCCTCGACCTGGCGGCCTGGCAGTGCGTGGGCACCGTCTCCTGCGCCCGCCGGCACTCCTGGCTGGCCTTCCTCTCGCCCGGCTCGGGCGGCTGGTGGAGCCGGCCCGGGCGGCGGCTCGCCGTGGCCGCGCTGGTACCGGCAGCCCTCACCGCCCTGCTCTGGTACCTCTCCCACCGCACCTGGAGCGCCTACGAGTCGCAGAAACCGCTCGACCGCGCGCCCGAGCCCGACGAGGAGACCGGACCCACCTCGCTGGGCCGCCCCGGCTTCTGGTACGGCCGCCGTCTGGTGGCCCGGCTGCGCGCCGCCCACACCGCCGCGGGCCTGCTGACGGTCGCCGCGGCGGTACTGGTCCCGGCGGCCGGTTTCGACCGCCGGCCCGGCGGGCCCGCCGCACTGGACACCCTGGGCCGGCTGCTGGCGGTGGCCCTGCTCGGCTGGGCGGCCGCCGCGGTGGCCGTGGTCTGCCGCCGGGGCCGCAGCGAGAACCGCCTCGACCAGGAACTCGACGAGCACCTCGTACGACGGCTGCCGCTCGGCGCGCTCCTCCTGCTCGGCCTGGCGATGCTGTACGCCGGCTGGTCCCGGCCGGGCTGGCACTCCTCCGGCCGTCTGCCCGGCGACACGGCCTTCGCGGGTCTCGCCCTCGTCCAGGGCCTGCTGGTCGTCGTACTCGGCGTGGTGGCGCACCTGCTGCACCGCTCGGCCCCCGATCCCCGGGCGGCGATGCGCGGGCTCGGCGGGCCGGCGGTCGTGCTCCTCGCCTGTGCGCTCGGCGGCGTGCTGTCGGGCGGTGTCGCGCAGCGCGTGGCCGACTGGCTGGACGGCACCAGCGCCGCCCTCGACGGCCCGCCCGTGCTGCTGACCTGGCAGGCGTCCGTGATCCCGCCCCTGATCCTGGTGCTGCTCGCGCTGACCGCCCGGCTGGCCGGGCGCACCCGCCGACTCGCCCGCGCCGAGTGCGGCCGGGTCGAGCGCGAGCACCACGGCGAAGGCGAGGACCCGGCCCGCACCCGCCGTATCGCCCGCGCCCGCGCCCTGGCCGCCCTCACCGACCGCGGGCCCCTCGTCGTCGGCGTCCTCTCCGCCGCCACCCTGTTACTCGGCGCCGGGGCCCTGGCCGGCGCCCGGACCACCGGCCGGCCCCCCGGCGAGGCCGCCCGGCACACCCCCGACCTCGTGCGGGGCGCCGCCGAGACGTCGCAGGCACTGGGCTCCTGGCTGGTCGGCCTCGGCTTCATCCTGTTCGTCACCTGGGGCCGGCGCGCCTACAAGGACGCCTCGGCCCGGCGCACCATCGGCATCCTGTGGGACGTCGGCACCTTCTGGCCGCGCGCCGCGCACCCCTTCGCACCACCCTGCTACGCCGAGCGCGCCGTACCGGACCTCACCTGGCGGATGGCCACCTGGACGCGGCGCACCGGCGGACGCCTGGTGCTGTCCGGGCACTCCCAGGGCAGTGTGCTCGCGGCCGCCGCGGCCTGGCAGCTCACCCCCGCCGTACGCGGGCGGGTCGCCCTGCTGACGTACGGCTGCCCGCTCGAGCGCCTGTACGGCCGCTGGTTCCCGGCCCACTTCGGCCCGGCCGCGCTCGCCTCGCTGCACCGGGAGGTCGCCCGCTGGCGCAACCTCTACCGGCTCACCGACCCCATCGGCGGCCCGATCCGGCTGCCCGGCGACTGCGGACCCGCCGTGGACCACGCCCCGCTCGAGGACCCGCTGGCGTACGGCCGCACCGCCGAGCACCCGCTGCCCGCGCCCCTGCTCGGCCACTTCGACTACCAGGCCGACCCGGCGTTCGCAGAGGAGCGGGCGCGTCTGCTGGCCCGGCTGTGCCCCGGCCTGCCCGGCCCGCGGCACGTGCACGGCGAACCTCAGGGCAGCTCGGGCAGGTCCTCGGCGTAGAGCAGGGTCAGGTCGTCGGTGGTCGGCTCGGTGAACTGCGCGACCCGGCTCGCGTGCCGCTCGACCATGGCCTCGAAGGTCTGACGCGCCGTACGGCCGTTGCCGAACGCGGGACCCTTGGGGATGGCCGTGAAGTACTTCAGCAGGGCCTCCGGCGCGCCCGGGGCCAGCCGGTACTCGTGCTCGTCCGCCTGCTGCTGCACGATCCGCAGCAGTTCCTCGGGGCCGTAGTCGCCGAAGGTGATGGTCCGGGAGAAGCGGGAGGCCACCCCCGGGTTGACGGAGAGGAACCGCTCCATCTCCGCGGTGTAGCCCGCGACGATCACCACCACCGCGTCCCGCTGGTCCTCCATCAGCTTCACCAGCGTGTCGATGGCCTCCTTGCCGAAGTCGCGGCCGGCGTCCTCCGGTGACAGCGCGTACGCCTCGTCGATGAACAGCACCCCGCCGCGCGCCCGTTCGAAGGCCTCCTGGGTGCGGATCGCGGTGGATCCGATGTGCTCGCCGACCAGGTCGACCCGGGACACCTCGACGAGGTGCCCCTTCTCCAGCACCCCGAGGGAGGCGAGGATCTCGCCGTAGAGGCGGGCGACCGTGGTCTTGCCGGTGCCGGGAGAGCCGGTGAAGACCAGGTGCCGCTTGACGGAGGCGGCCTTCAGACCCGCCTGCTGCCGGCGCCGGCCCACCTCGATCATGTCGGTGAGGGCACGGACCTCCCGCTTGACGCTCTCCAGGCCGACCAGCGCGTCCAGTTCACCGAGCACGGCCTCGGACGTCCGGGCCTCGGCCGCGGCGGGGGCGACGGCCGGGGTCTGCGGGGGGTCGGCCCGCTGGTCGGGGATCAGACCCAGCAGGCCGGGGGACTGGCCCGCCGCCTGCACGGCCGTCTCGCGCGCCGCGGACAGCCTCGGACCGCCGCTCTCGTCGCTGGTGCAGTCCTCCACGACCGGACCGCTGCCGGGTGCGGCCTCCGGCCCGCCGTCCGCGAACTCGTAGCCGCCGCGCGCACACCGCTCCGTGCGGCACTTGCGCAGTGTCGTACGGCAGCCGTCGATGACGTGGAAGCCGTAACCGCCGCTGCCGGTCACCCGGCAGCCGAGGAAACTGCCCCGGCCTCCCGCCGACACGTAGAAGCCCGCCTCCGCGGGTGAGTCGACCGTGCACCGCTCGATGACGGGGTCGGCGCCCTTCGTGACGATCACGCCCGTCTGGTTGCCGTCCAGAGCGCAGTTGCTGAGCGTGCCGCCGCTGCCGTGGTCGCGGAACCAGGCGCCGGTCGCCGCCTCCCGGATCCGGCAGTCGTCGAGCTGGGCGGTCGCCCCGTCGCTCACCGACACGGCCGTGTTGCGCACCTGGGTCAGGTCGCTGTCCACCACGTCCACACGCGAGCCGCGGTCCAGCACGAACAGCGCGTCCGGCACGTCGTGCACCCGGCAGGAGTCGAGCACCGCGGTGGCGCCGTCGCTCACCCACACCGCCGGATAGTCGCCCGTGCTGTCGGAGATCTCGCACTGGTTGGCGTCGACGCGAGTGCCCGGGTCCCACACCGACAGGCCGTTGCGCCCGAACTGACGCACCGTCGTCCGGGTCAGCGTCAGCACCGAACGGGAGCGCAGGTCGACCGCGTTCTCCGGGATGTCGTGGATACGGCAGTCGGCGAGGGTGAGCACGGCGTCCGTGTCGAGTGTGACACCGTCCGCGGTGGTGCGGTGCACCTCGCAGTCGGTCAGGTGAGCGGTGGCCCGCGCGGTGACCTGCACCCCGGACCCCCGGACCTCGTACACCTCGCAACCCACCGCCTCCAGCGCCGAGTTCTCGCCGGTCACGGTGACGCCCGGGCCCGACGAGTGGTGCACCCGGCAGCGCTCCAGCCGTGGATGCCCGCCACCGTGGACCGCCACGCCGGCCTGGCCGGCCGCGACCACCTCGCACTCCTCGAACACCCCGCCCCCGCCGTCCAGTACGGCGATGCCGACGCCGGCCGGATTGTCGACGGTGCAGCGGCGCACGGTCGGACGGGCACCGCCGCGGACCTCGATGCCCGCCGCGGACCGGGTGACGACCCGCACGTCCATCAGCTCCGGTGTGCCCTCCTCGACGAGCAGAGCGGGAGAGGCCGCGTCCTGGCCCTCGACGTGCAGGTCCCGCACCACCGCCGACGCCCGTACGGTCAACGGCACCCCGTCCGGGGGCGCGATGCGCACGGAGCCGGGCGAGCCCTCGGGGCCGCGCAGCGTCACCGCCCGCTGGACGACGAGGTTCTCCCGGTACGTACCGGGGGCGACGGTGAGGACGTCACCGTCGGCCGCGGCCTCCAGGGCGGCGGCGAGCGAAGCGTACTCACCCGTGCGGCGCCGCCACCGCGATGTACCGGTGTGCGTCACCTGGACCGTGCCCTGTGCCATGGCGTTGCTCTGCCCCCACCTCGTCGTATTGCCGGCTCGTTCGCCTTCGGGGCGTGCGCCCCTGCGGCTCGCTCGCGCGCGGGTTGGTGCCGAAGGGTTCGGCCGGACCACCGTAGCGTGCGTGCGGGCGGTGGATTGACCACAGCCGCAAGGCCGTCAGCTGCCGGTGCCGGCCTTGCCCCAGTCCGGACCCGCCCGCTCCCAGGCCTGGTCCCAATGCGCGTACCGGCGGCGGACCATGCGCCAGACGATCAGGCGTCTGCCGCCCTCGACCGCTCCGGCGGTCAGCATCGCCGCGCCGAACCCGGCGAGTACGGCGTGAATGGTGGCCGTCGCCGAGTCCAGCGGCTGGGCGGCCAGGTGTCCTTGCCGGTCGGTCCAGAGCCGGAAGTGGTCGCCGGAGTGCGGGGACTTGAGGGGGACCAGGACCGTGTCGTGCCGCGGGGTGCCGTCGGGGGCCGTCCAGGAGGCCACGACCCGGGTGCGGGTGTCGTGCGCGGTGGTGTCGGGCTCGGGGTCCAGCGGGGCGTCGTCCAGCGTGCGCGTCACCGTGGCCGTCACGAGGTGGCGGGAGTCATGCTGGGCCCGGACCGACCGCTGGAGGGAGTCCTGTGCCACGGCGCCGACGAGCGAGCCGATCACGGGGGCGGCCACCACGATCAGCAGCAGGGTCACGAGGGCCACCCATGCCTCGACCAGGTCGGTCGTGCGGCGCAGCGGATTGTTCCGCCAGCGCCAGAGTCCGCCGATTGCCCGCACCGTCCGGCACCCCCCTTCCCGCTCCGTGATAACCCCCTTCGGAGCCGTTCGCCCGCGCATCCGGCCGAAGAGAGAGCGAAATCACCTCCGATCGCGTCCGAGGCCTTCCGTGAACGTCTCACGCCCAGCCAACGACCGGGCCCCTCCCTCCGGTTCCCGCCCGGTGGCGCGATCCCGGAGCCGTTTCGCGCAGCGCCGCTCCCGGACCGTGCGGGCCCGGGGCCCGGAGCGGCTGATCGAGGATCCGCACCGGATCCCCCACCCGGACGGTGCCGGGGGACTGGGGCACCAGGTTCTGCCCGAAGACCAGCCGGCTGCCGAAGCGGCGGTGGCGGGCCAGAGCGCGCAGGGGTTCCCGGCCGCGTTCGGCGGTCTCCTGGTCGGTCGTGGTCACGACACACCGTCCGCAGACCTTGGCAACCCGGAAGACCACCTCACCGACGGCGATGCGCGACCAGTCGTCCTCGGCCCAGGCCTGCGTGCCCGCCACGACCAGGTTCGGCCGGAACCGGTTCATGGGCAGCGGCCCCTCGTGGGCGTGGTCGCCCTGCGCGATGAGGGAGTTCAGGGCGTCGAGGGAGGCGGTGGTGGTGACCAGCAGCGGGAAGCCGTCGGCGAAGCCGACCGTCTCGCCGGGGAGTGCGTGAGCCGGATCCACCGGGCGGCGGGTGGCCGGGTCGTCCATGTGGACGAGGCGGACGGAGGTGCCCAGATACTCGGCGCACCAGGTGCCCGCGGCGTCGTCGGCCGGGACGGCCTGGACCTTCGTTCCGAAGATCTCCGTCGTCACCGTGCCCGACGGCCGTGGCACGGCGACCGTGAGCGGCGCGCGGCCGGGGGCGGACAGACGAACGCCGCCGCCGGGCAGAAGCTCGGCGGCGGCCAGCGCGAGGCGCGGCTGTTCGCGCTGTGAGACGACCTTTCCCCCGTCGTCGATCAGCGCCCAGCGCCGGTCTCCGGTCAGTCCCCAGGGCTCCACCACGGCCTCCCGCGGCGAGAAGCCCCGGAGCGCCTTGACCGGATGGACGTGGATCGACTGCAGTTCGGCATGCCCCATGAGGTCATCGTGCCAGGTGGCGGTGGACCGGGGCGCCTGTCAGTAGCCGCGGTACTGCTGGTTGTTGTACGGCTCCTGGTAGGGGGCCGCGGGCCGGGGGGCCGCGGGGCGCATCGCCTCGTAGCCGGTGCCCTGTGCCATCGGCCGGGGCTGCTGCGGCTGCGGGCCGGGGTAGCCGCGCGGGGCGGTGGCCTGCTGCGGGATGTACGCCGTGGGCGCCTGCTGCAGCGGGGCCGGCTGCTGCGCCTGCGGGTAGCCGTAGGAGGGGGCCTGCGGCGACGGGCCCGACGGGAGCGCGGGCAGCGCCGACGGCAGCGCGGGCAGGTTGCTGCCCGCGTCGTACGCGGCGGGGACCCGGATCGGGGCGATCTGCGGGGTGCCCCGCTCGGCCACGAGCGAGTCGTAGATCGGAGTGTCCGGGAAGGAGGCGGAGTGGTAGCCGCCGCCATAAGTGGAGCGGGGGGAGGTCATGGCACATAAGTTAAGCCCACAGTGTGCTGGTTGGGGAGACCGATAAGAGGGTTGTTTTCCGTGTCGGCGGTGACCGGGCATCCCCAATCCGAGCGAACTCGGCAAAAGTGGACGTCACTCAAGGCCTAGATCTTGTAAAGGCCGAGTTCCGGGCAGGTCACCGAGAGTTGACCGCGCTCTTCCTGTGCCCTTCGCAAGCGTTCGCCGGCCCCGCGAATAGGTTGTCCGGGTAGGGATGACTCAGGGACGAGTCAGGGATGACGAGGACGGACCGGGCGTGACCCGGCGGTGACCCGTGATGGGGGCGGCCATGACCATGGCGAAAGGATCGAATACGCCGGTGCCCACGACGGCCCTGCGTGTCGAATTGGGCTGGCGCCCTGGACCCGGCGTCCCCGACGCGGACGCCTCGGCGCTCCTTCTGGCGGCCGGAAAGGTCCGCTCCGACGGAGACTTCGTCTTCTACAACCAGCCCGCCCATTCCTCCGGCGCGGTCCGGCACGAGGGCAAGCGGAACGCCGGGGGCCGGGTGACCGACACCCTCTTCGTGGACCTCGCGCGCGTGGAGGGCGCGATCGAGCGGGTGGTCCTCGCCGCCTCCGCGGACGGCGGTACGTTCGGCCAGGTGCCGGGCCTGTACATCGAGGTCCGGGACGCGGCCCGGGACACCGTGGTCGCACGTTTCGACAGCCCGGGCGCGACCGTCGAGACGGCCTTCGTCCTCGGGGAGTTCTACCGGCGCCAGGGCGCCTGGAAGTTCCGCGCCGTGGGCCAGGGCTACAGCACCGGACTGGAGGGCCTCGCCACCGACTTCGGCATCACGGTGGACGAGCCGCAGCGTCCGGTGCCACCCGCGACCGCACGCCCCCCGGCGCCGGCCGCGCCCGCGGCCCCGCCCGCCGCCACCCCGGCGCCGCCCCGCCACCTGACGCCCCCTCCCGCCCCGCCGATGCCCTCCGGCCCGCCCGTCACCCCGCCCCGCACCCCGCTCACCCCGTCAAGCAGCACGCCACCGCCTCCGGTCCCCGCCTCCGCACCCGTGCGCCTCAGCAAGGTGACGCTCACCAAGGCCGCCCCCACCGTGTCCCTGGCCAAACAGGGCGGCACCTCCGGCACCATGCGGGTCAACCTCAACTGGCGGACGCGCAAGCAGTTCCCCGGCCGGGGCGCACGGCGCGGCGCGGCCGACCTCGACCTGGACCTGTGCGCCCTGTACGAACTCGCCGACGGCCGCAAGGGGGTCGTCCAGGCCCTCGGTAACGCCTTCGGCGCGCTGCACCGCCCGCCGTACATCCACCTCGACGGCGACGACCGCACCGGCGCCGTCACCAGCGGCGAGAACCTCACCATCAACCTCGACCACCAGCGCGACTTCCGGCGCATCCTGGTCTTCGTCACCGTCTACGCCGGCGCCGACTCCTTCGCCGACCTGCACGCCACGGTCACCCTCCGGCCCGAGCACGGTGCCCCGGTCGACTTCTCGCTCGACGAGTGCACGGTCCCCTCGACCGTGTGCGCGCTCGCCCTGATCACCAACACCGGCGGCGACCTCATCGTCCGGCGCGAGGCGCGCTACCTCGTCCCGGAGCACGGGGTGAGCCCGCAGCGGACGGTCGACCGCGCCTACGGGTGGGGCATGAACTGGACCCCCGGCCGGAAGTAGCGGCCGTCCGGGGTCAGCCCTCGTCCGGCACGGCGTCCGGCCGGGCATACGTACGGCCCTTCCAGGCCGCCCCGCGCCCCCGGTAGTGCTGCACCGCTGAATCGACCGTCATGAGGAGGTACAGGAAAGCGGTGCACGGGAGCAGGGGAGCGAGCCACAGCGGCTGCCGGTGGTAGCGGAGCATCGGGACGTACGTCACCGCCATCACCAGCCACGCCGCGGCGCCGGTGACCGCGGCCGCCGCGCTGCCCGCCGCCGCGCCCGCCACCACGGCTGCGGGCGGCACCAGGTAGACCAGGACGAGCCCGGCGACCGTACCGAGCAGCAGCAGCGGGTTGTGCCGCAGTTGCGCGTAGGCGCTGCGCGAGACCATCCGCCACAGGTCGTGCAGCCGCGGGTAGGGGCGCACGCTGTCCACCCGGTCGGCCAGTCCGAGCCAGACGTGACCGCCGCCCGCCTTCACCACGCGCGCGAGTGCCACGTCGTCGATGACCGCCTGCCGGATGGCGTCCGGGATCCGGGCCCGCGCGGCCGTCTCCGCGCGCAGCAGGACACAGCCGCCCGCCGCGGCCGCCGTGCGCGCTCCCCGCGCACCGACCCGGCGGAACGGATACAGCTGCGCGAAGAAGTAGACGAACGCCGGCACCACCAGCCGCTCCCACAGGCTCTCCACCCGCAGCCGGGCCATCTGCGAGACGAGGTCGAAGCCGCCGGTGCGCGCCGCCGCGACCAGCTCCCGCAGACTGTCCGGCGCATGCGCGATGTCCGCGTCCGTCAGCAGCAGGTATGCGGGGTCACGCGCGCGGGCCAGGGCGATGCCGTGGCGGACGGCCCAGAGCTTGCCCGTCCAGCCCGCGGGCGGTTCACCGGGGCGGTCCACGGTGAGCGGCAGTCCGCCGTGGCGCCGGGACAGCTCGCGGGCCAGCTCACCGGTGCCGTCCGCGCTGCCGTCGTCGACGAGGAAGACCTCCGCCCGCCCCGGGTAGTCCTGCGCCAGCAGCGACGGCAGGCTCGCGGGCAGCACGGCGGCCTCGTCCCGGGCCGGAACGACGACACAGACCGAGGGCCACACCTCCGGATCCCGGCGAGGCGGCAGCCGGACGTCCGTGCGCCAGAAGAAGCCCTGGCAGAGCAGCAGCCACAGCCATGCGGCGAGGGATGCGGAGGCGGTCCACACGATGGCGCTCACGCGCGCAGTCTGCCCCACCGGGGCGGCCGTCGGGGGCGCATCGTCTATCGTGGCCGGGTGAAGATCGCGCTCATGGACTCCGGAATCGGGCTGCTTCCCGCCGCGGCCGCGGTACGCCGACTGCGGCCGGACGCGGATCTCGTGCTCTCCTGGGACCCTGACGGGATGCCCTGGGGGCCGCGCACCCCGGGGGACATCACCGAACGCGCCCTGGCCGTCGCCACGGCCGCCGCCGCGCACCGCCCCGACGTCCTGATCGTCGCCTGCAACACCGCGTCCGTGCACTCCCTGCCCCAGCTGAGGTCGCGCCTGGAGCCCGGCCTGCCCGTCATCGGCACGGTCCCGGCGATCAAGCCCGCCGCCGCGGGCGGTGGGCCCGTCGCGATCTGGGCGACGCCCGCCACCACCGGCAGCCCCTATCAGCGCGGGCTGATCGAGGAGTTCGCGGCGGGCGTGGAGGTCGCCGAGGTGCCCTGCCCGGGTCTCGCCGACGCGGTGCACCATGCCGACGACGCGGCGATCGACGCCGCGGTCGCCGCGGCCGCGGCCCGCACCCCCGACGACATCACGACCCTGGTTCTGGGCTGCACCAACTACGAGCTCGTCGCCGACCGCATCCGTGCGGCCGTGCAGAAGCCGGGCCGCGCCCCGCTCATGCTGCACGGCACCGCCGGGGCGGTCGTGGCGCAGGCGCTGCGCCGGATCGGTCAGCAGCCCGTCGCCGACGCGCCCGCCGGCGGGTCCCTCACGGTCCTGCTCAGCGGCCGGGAGGCGGAGCTTCCCGACACCGCGCTGAGCTACGAGGAGGGCCGGCTGCTCGCGGCCGCCGCTCCGGCCCGCTGAGCCCGCCGGGCCCGGCCCGGCGACGCCGTCACCCTGCGCGACGCGGTACCCGCGCAGCGAAACCTGAGTAGTCTCATAGACATGAGGCACCACACCGACGACGAGAGCGCGCCCCACGCCGACGTGTGGACCGGACGCGCCACCAACCGCGTCCAGTGGCTCCTGGCGCTCGCCGGAGCGGCGTGTGTGGCGCTCGGCATCGAACTGGCCGTCGACTCCGCCTGGACGTCCGGCATCGCCCCGCTGGTGATGTCCGTCGTCGGGTGCATCGCCGCGGGGCTGCTGGTCCTCTTCGGCACGCTCGCGTTCGTGCACGTCGCCCTGAAGGTGGACAAGGAGTGCCTCGAGGTGCGCTGCGGCCACGTCGGCGTGCCGCGCCGCCGCATCCCCCTCTCCCATGTGGCGGGCGCCGAGTTCGACCCGCACGTCACCCCGCGCCAATGGGGAGGCTGGGGTTACCGCTGGCGGCCCGAGAAGGGCACCGCGGTCGTCGTGCGCCGGGGCGAGGGCATCGTGCTGCGGCTGTGGGACGGCCACACGTTCACGATCACGGTGGACAACGCCGAGTCGGCGGTGCGCGTCATCCGCGAGAGGCTGCGCACGATCACTCGGGGCACGGCCCACTGAGGGGCCGCCCCGGCTCACGGGCACGTCCCCGGCGCCCCCGGACCACCGGACGTGAGCGCCCGGGCCGCGGCCGACCCGGGCCGGCAGGCCGGCGCCCGCCGACACCCTGGTGAAGTTCAGCGCATGGCCCACCGTGGCGGGCCCGGTCCCCGGACCTGTGGCAGGCCCCCGCAGCTCACGCCCCGCGCCGCCCTCCGGACCGTCCTGCCGCGGCCGACGCCGCCCGCCGTACACTCCCGGAGTGACCGTCACCGCAACTTCCGTGGACCAGCCCGACCAGCTGCAGCCGCGGACCCCGCCCACCGGGCTCGGCAACCGGCTGGCCCGGCTGATCCCGGCCGCCACCGCCGCGCTCTGCGGCGCTGTGCTCTACTTCAGCTTCCCGCCGCGCACCGTGTGGTGGCTGGCGCTGCCCGCCTTCGCCGGCTTCGCCTGGGTCCTGCGCGGCCGCAGCTGGAAGGCCGCCCTCGGCCTGGGCTACCTCTTCGGGCTGGGCTTCCTGCTGCCGCTGCTGGTGTGGACCGGCGTGGAGGTCGGCCCCGGGCCCTGGCTCGCGCTGGTCGCCGTCGAGGCGGTCTTCGTCGCGCTGGCCGGCGTCGGCGTGGCCGCCGTCTCCAGGCTGCCCGCCTGGCCGCTCTGGGCGGCCGCCATATGGACAGCGGGCGAGGCGGTACGCGCGCGCGTGCCCTTCCGCGGGTTCCCCTGGGGCAAGATCGCGTTCGGGCAGGCCGACGGCGTCTTCCTGCCGCTCGCCGCCGTGGGTGGCACGCCGGTGCTCGGTTTCGCGGTCGTGCTGTGCGGCTTCGGCCTGTACGAGGCGGGGCGCCTGGTCGCCGAGGGGCGCCGCACCCGGGCGGTGCGGCGCGGGGCCGCTGCCGCCGCGCTGCTGAGCGTGGCCCTTCCCGTGGCGGGAGCCGTCGCCGCCCGGCCGCTGGTGAGCGACGCGGCCGAGAACGGCACCGCGACCGTCGCGGTCATCCAGGGCAACGTGCCGCGCTCCGGTCTGGAGTTCAACGCCCAGCGGCGCGCCGTGCTCGACTACCACGCGCGGGAGACCGGGAAACTGGCCGCCGACATCAAGGCCGGCAAGGTGCCCAAGCCGGACTTCGTCCTGTGGCCCGAGAACTCCTCCGACATCGACCCCTTCGCCAACGCCGACGCGGCCATCGTCATCGACCGGGCGGCCAGGGCGGTCGGCGTCCCCATCTCCGTCGGCGGTGTCGTCGAGCGCGACGGCAAGCTGTTCAACGAGCAGATCCTGTGGGACCCGGCCAAGGGTCCCACGCAGACGTACGACAAGCGGCAGATCCAGCCGTTCGGCGAGTACCTCCCGCTGCGGTCCGTGCTCGGGGCCATCAACGAGAACTGGACCAGCATGGTCCGCCAGGACTTCAGCCGGGGCACCGAGCCCGGCGTGTTCGACCTCGACGGCGCCAAGGTCGGTCTCGTCACCTGCTACGAGGCCGCCTTCGACTGGGCCGTGCGGTCCGAGGTCACCGACGGCGCGCAGCTGATCTCCGTGCCGAGCAACAACGCGACCTTCGACCGCAGCGAGATGACCTACCAGCAGCTCGCGATGTCCCGCATCCGCGCCGTCGAGCACAGCCGGACCGTGACCGTGCCGGTCACCAGCGGCGTCAGCGCGGTCATCATGCCCGACGGCAGGATCACCCAGAAGACCGGCATGTTCGTGCCCGCCTACCTGGTCCAGAAGGTGCCGCTGCGCACCTCCGAGACGCCCGCCACCCGGCTGGGCGTCCTGCCCGAGATCGCCCTGGTGCTCGTCGCCGCGGGCGGGCTCGGCTGGGCGACCGGGTCCGGCCTGCGGGGCCGGCGCGCTGCCGACGTGTAGCGGTACGCCCGTCGTGCGCCCTGCCGTGTCCGCCGGAGCCGGGGAACCGGCCCGTTAGGGTCGGCCCATGGCAACTCCTGAGTTCATCCGTACGCTCCGCGCCTCTGCTGGACACCAGCTGCTGTGGCTCCCCGGAGTCACCGCCATCGTCTTCGACGACGAGGGCAGAGTGCTGCTGGGCCGCCGGTCCGATACCCGCAAGTGGTCGGTGATCGGCGGTATCCCGGAGCCCGGTGAGCAGCCGGCGGTCTGCGCCGTACGGGAGGTCCACGAGGAGACCGCGGTGCACTGCGTCGTCGAGCGGGTGGTCCTCGTGCAGGCGCTGGACCCCATCACCTACGACAACGGTGACGTCTGCCAGTTCATGGACATCACCTTCCGCTGCCGGGCCGTCGGCGGCCGGGCGCGGGTGAACGACGACGAGTCCCTCGAGGTGGGCTGGTTCGAGGTGGACGCCCTGCCGGAGCTCAACGAGTTCGCGGTGTTCCGCATCAAGCAGGCCATGTCCGACGCACCCACCTGGTTCGATCCCATGGGCTGCCAGTCCACCACTCCGCACTGAAGTATGTGTCCGGCCCATATGTGGAGGGGGCTGGACGCTGCCTAGGGTGGTGAGCATGACCTCGCCCAGCGTCCCGTCCGGCCCCCACGCCCTCTCCCTCGACCTCGGCGGCCGCACCGCCCTCGTCACCGGCGCCGCCGGCGGCATCGGCCGCGCCTGCGCGCTGCGGCTGGCGGCCGCCGGGGCCAAGGTGAGAGCCGTCGACCGGGACGCGTCGGGCCTGGACGAGCTGACCGACCGGGCGCGTGACCTGGCGGGCACCGTCGAAGCGCAGGTACTGGACCTCACCGACCTGGACGCCGCCGAACACGCCGCCGCCGGCACCGACGTGCTGGTCAACAACGCCGGGCTGCAACTGGTACGGCCGATCGAGGACTTCCCGCCCGACGTCTTCCACACCGTGCTGACCGTGATGCTGGAGGCGCCGTTCCGCCTCATCCGCGGCGCCCTGCCGCACATGTACGGGCAGGGATGGGGCCGGATCGTCAACGTGTCCTCCGTCCACGGACTGCGCGCCTCCGCCTACAAGTCTGCCTACGTGGCCGCCAAACACGGACTGGAAGGACTGTCCAAGACGGCTGCCCTGGAAGGCGCGCCCCACGGCGTCACCTCGAACTGCGTGAACCCCGCCTATGTGCGCACCCCGCTGGTCGAGAAGCAGCTCGCCGACCAGGCACGGGCGCACGGCATCCCCGAGGAGCGCGTGCTGTCCGAGGTCCTCCTCCAGGACAGCGCCGTCAAGCGGCTGATCGAACCGGACGAGGTCGCCGGGGCCGTGGCGTACCTGTGCAGCCCGCAGGCGTCCTTCGTGACCGGCACCTCGCTGGTGCTCGACGGCGGCTGGACGGCCCACTGAACGGTCCGGCGTCCCGGGCCCGGGAAGTTTTCCACAGGCCTGACGGGACGGCCGGACGATACGGAATCCTGTGAGCATGTCCCGCGATCACGTGCAGTCCGCCGAGCGCCCCGCCACCGCCGCCGGGGCGCCGGCCGGTGCCGCCGCCCCGCCCGACGACGGCACGCAAGCGCCCTTCCTCGAACTGCTGGCCCGCGGCGCCTCGGCTAACGCGTACGAGCAGCCCGTGCTGCTGGCCCGCGCCGAAGGCCGTCCGGCCGACCGGATCGCCGCGCTGGAGGAGGCCAAGGTCCTCGCCCTGCGGGTCCGGGCCGAGCTCGAAGGACGGCGCAGGCGCGAGGCGGAGCTGTCCGCGCTCTTCGAGACCGCGCACGACCTGGCGGGCCTCAGGGACCTGGACGCCGTCCTCCAGGCGATCGTGCAGCGCGCCCGTTCACTGCTCGGCACGGACGTCGCCTACCTCAGCCTCAACGACCCCGTCAGGGGCGACACCTACATGCGTGTGACCGAGGGTTCGGTCGCGGCCCGCTTCCAGCAGCTGCGGCTGGGCATGGGAGAGGGCCTCGGCGGACTCGTCGCCCAGACCGCCCGGCCGTACGTCACCGAGGACTACTTCGACGACGAGCGCTTCCAGCACACGCACACCATCGACACCGGCGTGCGCGACGAGGGCCTGGTCGCCATCCTCGGGGTGCCGCTGACGCTCGGCCCGCACGTCATCGGCGTGCTGTTCGCCGCCGACCGGCGGGCGCGGGTCTTCGAGCGCGAGCAGATCGCGCTGCTCGGCTCCTTCGCCGCCCTGGCCGCCGCCGCGATCGACACCGCCAACCTGCTCACCGAGACCCGCGCGGCCCTCGCCGGACTGGAACGGGCCAACGAGATCATCCGGGACCGCAGCGCGGTCATCGAACGGGCCTCCGACGTCCACGACCGGCTCGCCGAACTCGTCCTGCGCGGCGGCGGGGTCCATGACGTGGCCGCCGCGGTCTCCCAGGTCCTGAACGGCCGGGTCGAATTCGCCGAGGCCTCGGAGGCACCGCCCAAAGCCCTGGAGGCCTCCCGCGCCGAAGGACACGCCGTCCGGCACGGCGACGACTGGATCGCCGCGGTCACCGCCGGCGGCGAACTCCTGGGCGCGCTCGTCCTGTACGGCCACCCGGCTCTCGACCCGGTCGACCAGCGCACCCTGGAACGCGCCGCCATGGTCACCTCGCTGCTGCTGCTCGCCCGCCGCTCCGCGGCCGAGGCCGAACAGCGCGTCCGCGGTGAACTCCTCGACGACCTCCTCGACGCCCGCGACCGTGATCCCCGCCTGCTGCGCGACCGCGCGTCCCGGTTGCACGCCGACCTCGACGCCACCCACGTCGTCCTGGCCGCCCGCCTCGACGGCCCGGCCGCCGACGCCGGCCAGGAGGCCGATGCCCGCCGCCGCCTGTGGGCCGCCGCGTCCCATCTCGCCGCGACCCGGCAGGGCCTCGCCGCGGCCCGCGACGGCGGTACCGTCCTGCTGCTGCCCCTCGCCCCCGGCCACACCGCCACGGACCTCGCCCGCCGCACCGCGCGCCAGCTCGGCACGGCCGTCCACGAAGCGGTCACCGTCGGCGCCTCCGCCCCCGTCGCCGGCCTGGCCACCCACCCCGACCAGGTGACCGCCGCCTACGCAGAGAGCCGCCGCTGCCTCGACACGCTGCGTCTCCTCGGCCGCTCGGGGGACGGTGCCGCTGCCGAGGACTTCGGCTTCCTCGGACTGCTCCTCGGGGGCGAGCGGGACGTCACCGGCTTCGTCGAACGCACCATCGGCCCGCTGGTCGCCTACGACGAGCGGCGCGGCACGGAGCTGCTGCGTACCCTCGACGCGTACTTCACCTGCGGCATGAGCCCGGCGCGCACCAAGGACGAACTCCACGTCCACGTGAACACGGTCGCCCAGCGACTGGAGCGCGTGGGCCGCCTCCTCGGCGAGGACTGGCAGGACCCTGCTCGCGCCCTGGAGATACAACTGGCCCTGCGCCTGCACCGGTTCGCGGTACCGGCACGGCACTGACCCCCGTACGGAGAACCGTACGGGGGCCGGCCGGGGAACGCCGGCAACGGACCGTACGGTCCGCCGGGCCGGACGGTGGCCCGGGCGGTGGGCCGGGCGGTGGGCCGGATCAGACGGTCCGCGCGCCGGCCGGCCGGCCGGTCGCGGCGTCCGCCTCCGCGGTGTCCCCGGCCTCCCCGACCTCCGCGAGGTCCCGGTGCCGCGTCTCCCCGCTCGCGCCCACGGCGACCAGCGTCACCAGTGCCGCCGCGATCACGTACAGCGCGATCGGCGTCGAACTGCCGTAGTCCGCCAGCAGGGCCGTCGCGATGAGCGGCGCGGGCGCGCCGGCGGCGACGGAGGCGAACTGGGCGCCGATGGAGGCGCCGGAGTAGCGCATCCGTGTCGCGAACATCTCGGAGAAGAACGCGGCCTGCGGCGCGTACATCGCGCCGTGCAGCACCAGCCCGACCGTCACGGCGAGGACGAGGTCGCCGAACGCTGCCGTGTCCACCAGCCAGAAGAACGGGAACATCCACAGGCCGACCCCGGCCGCGCCCAGCAGATAGACGGGCCGGCGACCGACGCGGTCGGACAGCGCGCCCCAGGCCGGGATGACGGCGAAGTGCACCGCGGAGCCGATGAGCACGGCGTTCAGCGCGGTCTGCTTGGAGACGCCGGCCGACGAGGTGGCGTAGACGAGGATGAACGCCGTGATGACGTAGTAGCTGATGTTCTCCGCCATGCGCGCGCCCATCGCCACGAGAATGTCCCGCCAGTGGTGCCGCAGCACGGACACCAGCGGCGGCTTCTCGGCATCATCCCCGCGGGCGGCCCTGCGGGTCTCGGCCCGCTCCAGCGCCTGCCGGAAGACGGGCGATTCGTCGACGGACAGCCGGATCCACAACCCGACGACGACCAGTACCCCGGACAGCAGGAACGGGATCCGCCAGCCCCAGCTGCCGAAGGCGTCGTCCGACAGGACGGCCGTGAGCAGCGACAGGACACCGGTCGCCAGCAACTGCCCGGCCGGTGCGCCGGTCTGCGGCCACGACGCCCAGAACCCGCGTCGCCGGGCGTCCCCGTGCTCGGACACCAGCAGTACGGCCCCGCCCCACTCACCGCCGAGCGCGAACCCCTGCACCAGCCGCAGCGCCGTCAGCAGCACGGGCGCGGCGGCCCCCACGCTCGCGTGCGTCGGCAGCAGCCCGATCGCGAACGTCGCCCCGCCCATCAACAGCAGGCTCAGCACCAGCAGCCTCTTGCGGCCCAGCCGGTCACCGTAGTGCCCGAACACCAGGGCGCCCAGCGGCCGGGCCGCGAACCCCACCGCGTACGTCAGGAACGACAGCAGCGTCCCGACCAGCGGATCGGAGTCCGGAAAGAACAGCTTGTTGAACACCAGCGCGGCGGCCGAGCCGTACAGGAAGAAGTCGTACCACTCGATCGTGGTGCCGATGAGGGACGCGGCGACGATGCGGGGGAGGTTCGCCGGGGGTGGGGGAGCGGTGGTTCCGGAGGCCATGTGCGCCACTTCCTCGTGTGCGGTGGGGACGGGTACGTGTCGGCACACCGTAGAAACACGCACATCAGGCGCACATATGGCGGGGCAACATAGTTCGAGGCGTGCCTATGCGTGTGGCCACCATGTCGGCCTGGGGAAGGGTGGCCCGGGAGGCCGACCGACGCCGGACGGCCGCCAGGCGGATCGTCGCCACGACAGCGCGGTTCGCCATGGCCTGTGGTCGCTCTGACATGGCCGCACTGACACCGCCGGACGCGAGGCTCTGATCAGCCGCACCGGGTGGCTGCGGTACATCGCGAAGGAGTCATCACATGAGCCGATACGACCTCGCCCTCATCGGATTCGGCGGCGTCAACCGCGCGCTCGCCGAGCTCATATCCCAGCGCGGGGACCGTCTTGCCGAGGAGCTGGGCTTCGCCCTGCGCGTCGTTGCGATCACCGACCTGCGGGCCGGCTCCCTGGTCGACACCGACGGCATCGATCTGGTTCCGCTGCTGGCGACCGAACCCGGCGAACTGGACTTCGCCGGCCTGCCCGGCGGCAGCGCCGACCCGCGCAACGAGTGGGTGATCCGCGAGGTCCCGGCGGACGTCGTCGTCGAGGCCACCTTCACCAACCCCACCGACGGCGAGCCCGCGCTCTCCCACGTGCGATGGGCTCTGGAGGCCGGCAAGCACGTGTGCACCACCAACAAGGGTCCCGTCGCCCTGGCCGGGCGGACGCTGAAGCGGCTGGCCTCCGAGCACGGCGTCAGCTTCGAGTTCGAGGGTTCGGTGCTCAGCGGGACCCCCATCCTGCGCACCGCCGAGCGCATGTTCGGCGGGCTGGAGATCACCGGCGTCCAGGGCATCATGAACGGCACCTCGAACTACATCCTCGGCAGGCTCGAGGAAGGCGTCCCGCTGCGGGCGGCCATCGCGGAAGCCCAGGAGCTGGGCTACGCCGAAGCCGATCCCACCGCCGACATCGAGGGACACGACGTCCAGCTCAAGGTCATGATCCTGGCCAACGAGGTCCTGGGCGCCGACCTGTGCCGCGAGGACGTCTTCTGCGAGGGCATCTCCGGGATCACCCCTCAGGACGCGCGGGACGCCGTGTCAAAGGGACTGCGCTGGAAGCTGGTCGGCTCGGCCACCCGCCGGGCGGACGGCACCGTCGACGCCCGCGTGGCCCCCGTCGCGCTGCCCGGCCACCACCCTCTCGCCGGGATCTCCGGACCGGTCAACGCGGTCGCATTCCGCACCGACCTCCTCGGCACCGTCGCCGTGTCCGGCCCCGGCGCCGGCCGCGTCGAGACCGCCTACGCCCTGCTGTCGGACATCATCGCCATCCACCAGCGCCACCACGCGCACGACGCCGCCGCCCCCCTGGCCCGCCTTCTTCAGGAGACCCACCGTGGCTGACACCGCCGTGACCCCCCGCATCGAACTCGGCACCGGCATGGAGCCGGTGCGCAACCCCTACACCGGCGAGGCCGTCGCCTCGGTCTGCACCGTCGACGCCGCCGCTGTCGACACCGTCCTGCGGCGGGCCCGCCAGGGCCGCCGCATCGCGGCCGCCCTGGCGCGCGTCACCCGGGCCTCCATCCTGGAGCGCGCCGCCCACCTGGTCGAGCGCAGGGCCGAGTCCTTCGCCGAACTGATCGTCACCGAGGCGGGCAAGACCATCACCCAGGCCCGCAAGGAGGTCGCCCGCGCGGTCAACACCCTCGCCCTGTCCGCGGCCGAGGTGCGGCGCAACGCCGGCGAGGTCGTCCCCTTCGACTCCTATGAGGGCTCCGAGAAGCGCCAGGGCTGGTTCACCCGCGAACCCCTCGGCGTCATCGCCGCCATCACCCCGTTCAACGATCCCCTCAACCTGGTCGCTCACAAGCTCGGCCCGGCCATCGCCGGCGGCAACGCCGTCATCCTGAAACCGTCCGCCCTCACGCCGCTCTCCGCCTTGCGTCTGGCCGACACCCTCGTCGAGGCCGGGCTGCCCGAGGAGATCGTCACGGTCGTCAACGGCGGTGCGGACCTCGGCGCCGCGATCGTCAGCGCCCCCGACGTGCGGATGGTGTCGTTCACCGGCGGCTTCGCCACCGGTGAGGCCATCTCCCGCTCGGCCGGCCTCAAGAAGCTGGCCATGGATCTCGGCGGCAACGCGCCGGTCATCGTCATGGACGACGCGGACCTGGACGCCGCGGTGGAGTCGTGCGTCTCCGGCGCGTTCTGGGCCGCGGGCCAGAACTGCATCGGCACGCAGCGGATCCTGATCGCGGCCGAGGTGTACGAGTCCTTCCGCGACGCCTTCGTCGCCCGCACGAAGCAGCTGCGCGTCGGCGACCCGCTCGACGAGCGCACCGACGTCGGCCCCATGATCACCGAGGAGGCCGGGCGCGTCATCCGGATGAAGGTCGACGCCGCGGTGGACCAGGGAGCCGTGCTGCTGTGCGGCAACGAGCTCAACGGTTCCCTGTACGCGCCGACGGTCCTGGAGAACGTCCCGGCCACCTGCACGCTCTGGCAGGAGGAGGCGTTCGCCCCGGTCGTCGTGCTGCAGCCGTTCGATTCCTTCGAGGAAGCCGTCGAGCAGGCCAACGCCATCGACTACAGCCTCCACGCGGGCATCTTCACCTCGCGCCTGAACCGGGCGCTGTCCGCGGCCCGGCTCCTCGAAGCCGGCGGTGTGATGATCAACGACTCGTCCGACTACCGGTTCGACGCGATGCCGTTCGGCGGCTACAAGTACGGCAGCATGGGCCGCGAGGGCGTGCGCTTCGCCTTCGAGGAGATGACCCAGCCCAAGGTCGTCTGCATCAACCACCTGGACGAAGCACGGTGACCGCCTTCCGTACGGAGCGCGATTCCCTGGGCGCCCTGCCGGTACCGGCCGACGTCTACTGGGGTGTTCACACCGCCCGTGCGGTGGAGAACTTCCAGGCCAGCGGCATCCCGCTGGCCGCCCACCCCGCCCTGCTCCGCGCGCTCGCCACCGTCAAGCGCGCCGCCGCCCGGGCCAATCGGGAGATCGGCGTCCTGGAACCGGACATCGCCGAGGCCGTGGAGGCGGCCTGCCTGGCCATCGAGGCCGGCCGCCATCACGAGCAGTTCCCTGTCGACGTCGTCCAGGGCGGCGCAGGTACCAGCACCAACATGAACGCGAACGAGGTCATCGCCAACCTCGCCCTGGAACACCTGGGCTTCGAGCGTGGCCGCTACGACGTGGTGTCCCCGCTCGATCACGTCAACCGCTGCCAGTCCACCAACGACGTCTATCCCACCGCGCTGCGGCTCGCCGTCGGCAGCGTCCTGGGCGGGCTGCTGGCCGAACTGGATCCGCTCGTGGGCGCCTTCAGGGACAAGGGGAGGGAGTTCGCCCATGTGGTGAAGGTGGGCCGGACCCAGCTCCAGGACGCCGTTCTGATGACCCTCGGCCAGGAGTTCACCGCGTTCGGTGTGACCCTGGCCGAGGACATGACCCGTATCCGCGACACCGTGCCGCTGCTGCACGAGATCAGCCTCGGCGCCACCGCCATCGGTACCGGCATCACCGCGGAACCCGGGTACGCCGAGGCGGCGATACGCCATCTGGGCGCCCTCACCGGTCTCGAACTGAAGCATGCCTTCGACCTGGTCGAAGCGACCTCCGACACCGGCGTCTTCCTGCTGGTGTCCGGTGTCCTGAAGCGACTGGCGGTCAAGCTGTCGAAGATCTGCAACGACCTTCGCCTGCTGTCCAGCGGTCCGCAGAGCGGCCTTGCCGAGATCGCGCTGCCCCCGCGCCAGGCGGGCTCATCCATCATGCCGGGCAAGGTCAACCCCGTGATCCCGGAGATGGTCAACCAGATCTGCTACGCGGTCGCCGGCGCCGACGTCTCCATCACGATGGCCGCGGAGAACGGGCAGCTTCAGCTCAACGCCTTCGAGCCGCTGATCGGGCACCTTCTGCTGACCTCGATCCAGTGGCTCACGCGAGGCTGCTCCGCGCTGCGCACCCACTGCGTATCCGGTATCACCGCCGACGAGGAGCGGCTGGCCGGACAAGCCGCCCGGTCAGTCGGCTCGGTGACGGCGTTGACCCCCTACATCGGCTACACGGCGGCCGCCCGGATCGCGCAGCAGGCGCTGGAGACCGGGGCGGACGTGACCGACCTCGTGGTCCGAGCCGGGCTGCTCGACCGGGAGCAGGCGGCCGAACTGCTCAAGCCCGCGTCGCGCAACCCCTGCTACGTCGCGGCCGGTTGACGCTCCGGACCGGTGAGCAGCACCGTGACCGCGTCACGCGCACCGGGCATCCGGACCAGGTCGTCACGTCCTCGTGGCAGGCGGCCCAGGCCGCGCCGGCGGGCCGGGCGGCAGGTGGACCGTCATGATCAGATGGCATGTTCCGGTGCCGGTGCCGCGGTAGGTGTGAGCGGCGTCGGCGGCAAAGGTGGCGGTCTGTCCTGCTTCGACGGGGTGCTCGGTGCCGTCGACGACGAGGACCATGCGGCCGGAGGTGACGCTGGCGGCTTCCACGACCCCGGCCCGGTGCGGGTGGCTCGGGTGTTCCTCGCCCGGCTCCGACCGCCAACGCCACACCTCGACCGGGGCGGGGCCCGAAGTCGTCAGCAGGAGCCGTGCCTCGCTGCCGCGCGCTCCCCTCCACAGCGGCGTCACCGCGTCCGCGGTCACGACGCGGACACGGGCCTCGCTCGGGCCTTCCGTCAGGGCCGAGACGGAGACGCCGAGGGTGTCGGCGAGTCTGACCAGGGTGGCGAAGTTCGGGTTGCCCTGAGCCTTCTCCAGGCCGACCAGGGCACCCTTGCTGACCTTGGCGCGCTGACCGAGCCCGTCCAGGGAGAGGCCGGCGCGGTTGCGGGCCGCCCTCACGTTGCGTGCGAGTGCGCGCAGGGCTGCCTCCGTCCCGGCCATCAGGGCGCCCTCCCTGCCACGGCCATGCCGCCGCGCTCATTACGATGAGACCGTCGGCGAACTCTTCCCCGGTCCCCGTCAGCGTCCACAGCGGCCTCCGGCGTTCCCTGCCCGAACCGCAGGCCCGGGATCGCGCGCAGCCGGTGGTCGTCGGCCGCCGGAGCGGACCGGTGCGCGTGCGGCCCCCGGAGGCCGGCCGACACGGCCCGGCGCCAGGGGGCCGCCGTCGCCTCGTCCACCAGGCCCCGGCGCGGTGCCCGTTCATGCGGCACGGAATTGTCCGGTGCCGGCGCGGTGCTGACTCGGTAGGGTCGATGCTGGGGGAAGAGCAGGTCGCGGCAGTGATCCGACGAGTTGTCGTGCCACTCGACGCTGATGCCGATGAGACTGACGACGACGACACGGGGAGGCCGGCGGGGTGGGGGAGCGGTGGTTCCGGAGGCCGTGTGCGCCACTTCCTCCCGGCGGTGTGTCATCTCGGCATCGGCCGCCCGCCCTTCGAGCCGTACGCGCACCACCCGGAACGAGCGAAACCCGCCCGCATCGCTCCGCTAGCATGTTCGAACTCATGACGACCGCCCCCGTTCTCCCCTTCTCACCAGAAAACGGCGCCATCCAGCACGACCGACAACCCATCCCACCATGTCTAACAAAACGGTCAAACAATTGAGACCCATAGCATCTCAGGTGTTTTCGCGAGAAAACTTCAGGACCATACTCTGGGCCGCGGCGGGTGTGGTCACCCTCGCGTTCCTCGTCGCGCTGGAGATCGCCGCACGTCACTACGGACTGCCGGGACCGATTGCCAGTCAGGCACGAGAGGTGATATTCCTCCCCAAATCGGGTTTCCTGTTGTACGCCAGCCTGGCGTTGATGATGGTGGTGCTCCCCCGGCGGGAACGGTTCGTCGCGGCCGGCACCGCGATCGGCATCGACGTCGTCTTCTTGCTGGTGCGGTGGGCGGTCGGCGCCGACATGACCGGCGGCCATCCCTTCGGCAACGGCGCGCTGTGGGTGATTCTGGGCTGTGCGGTCGTCGCCGTCACGCGCCGCACCGGTCAGGACCGCGTTCTGCTGCTGAAGGGTGTCGGACTGGCCCTGCTGCTGGTGGCCGGCCGGAAGACCGGCGACACCTGGCTGCTCATCACCTCCAAGACCCGCCTGACGGTGCTCGACCCGTACGTGGCGGCCGCCGATCACGCGCTGGGCAACCCCTCCTGGGTGGTGGGCCGACTGGTCAGGGCCACCGGTTCGATCGGCGCCCACGTCCTCGACTACGTCTACACACAACTGCCGGCGGCCGCGGTCGTCGTCGCCATGTACCAGCTGCGCCACGTGGCGGTCGAACGGCGGTTCCCGCGCCACCACCTGGTGCGCACCTTCCTGGTGATCGGCCTCCTCGGACCGGCCGTCTACATGATCTTCCCGGTGGTCGGACCGGTCTTCGCCTACGGCGCCGACGGCGGGCACTGGGCGGTGGCCGACCTGTGGCCGAACACGCCGCCGCCGGTCAGTGCCCCGCACCCGGTGCCGTTCGACGGGGTGACCCCGCGCAACTGCATGCCCAGCCTGCACACGGCGTGGGCCACCGCGATCTTCATCCACTCCCGCAAGGGCCCGCGCGCCCTGCGCTTCGCGGGCGCGTTCTGGCTGATCGCCACGCTCGGCGCGACGCTGGGCTTCGGCCTCCACTACGGCGCGGACCTCGTGGCCGGCGTCGTGTTCACGCTCACGATCGAGGCGGCCCTGCGCGCGCAGGAACGTGGCTGGGACCGGTCGGCAGGCCTGCTGGTCGCCCACGGCGCGACGGTCTTCGCCGCGCTCCTGGTGTCGTACCGCTACCTGCCGGTGGAGATGGCCGGGCATCCGCTGGTCTTCGGGCCGCTGATCGTCCTGGCGATGGCCTCGGTGATCCACGCCTACGTACGGACCACGAGGCTGTGGGAACCGACGGCCGCACTCGCGGGACACCCCGAACCGCAACCCGAACTGGTGTGAAGGATGCGGCCGGACCGCTGAATCCTCCGCGTCGAGGCTGCTTCGGCGTCGGAGCGGCGTCGCCGCGCGCAGCGGAAGCAGCAGCGTGAACGCCGAGTTGGCCGAGAACATCGCCGAGAGCAGGACTTTGGTGGCAGTGGTCCACAGGGCCAGGCCCACCGTGGTGAACACCGGAAGCCGGGAGCGCACGGCGGGGGCCGGCTCGAGGAGGGCCGCGACCCGGCGGGGAAGCGGGCCCGGGGCGGCGAGGGCGGCGAGCGCGGGTGCGGGCGCGGGGGTGCCGCGCGAGACGAGCGCCGCCTCGCCGACCGCACGGGCGACGGTTCTGCGGCTTCCGACAACCTGGGCGGCTCCTTCGCCCGCCCAGCGCTCCGTCGTGTAGCTCACGGCCGCCCGCGGCGGCCATGGAACGGGTTGGCGTGGGCGGCCGGCACCCTGGCGCTGCGCGGGTGCCGGCGGAGTGCCGAGGCACGCTCTCGCGGACCTCGGGATCCGGCCAGCCGTCCGGCAGCGGGTCGCCGGGCAGTTGGGCGGTGCCGACCACCATCAGCAGTTCCAGGCACACCGTGCTGCACACCGCCATCACGGTGGAGAGGCCGGCGACCTCGACGCGTCCGCCCCGCTGTTGGACGCTTCGGGCAAGGTCGTGTCCGACCAGCACTTCGTCTTCTACAACAACTTCGCCGGCCCGGACGGTTCGGTGGAACACACCGGCGACAACCTCACCGGCGAGGGCGAGGGCGACGACGAGTCCATCAAGGTGAACCTCGCCGGCGTGCCTGCCGAGGTCGACGAGATCGTCTTCCCGGTGTCCATTCATGACGCCGAAGCGCGGGGCCAGAGCTTCGGCCAGGTGCGCAACGCGTTCATCCGCGTCGTCAACCAGGCGGGCGGTGCCGAACTCGCCCGGTACGACCTGTCCGAGGACGCCTCGACCGAGACCGCGATGGTCTTCGGCGAGCTGTACCGCAACGGCGCCGAGTGGAAGTTCCGGGCCGTCGGCCAGGGCTGTGCCTCCGGCCTGGCCGGCATCGCCGCCGGCTTCGGCGTCAACGTCTGAGGTCGGCGTACCCGGTTCCCGGACGCTCCCGGCGGCGCACGGCGGTCGGTGACCCAGCGCCTACTATGTGTGGGCGCGTGTGCGTGGGCAGTGAACAGGGCGGGACGGGAGAGGGCTGTGACGGAGAACGCCGGTGGCTTCGAGGACCCGCCCGCCGAGGTGCTCGCCGCTGCCGCCGCCGCGTTCGCGATGCTCGCCTCGTCCGCCCGGCTGCACCTGATGTGGGCCTTGTCCCAGGGTGAGAGCGATGTCACGCATCTCGCCCACCGGGTGGGGGGCGCGTTGCCCGCGGTCAGCCAGCACCTGGCCAAGCTGAAGCTCGCCGGGCTCGTCCGCTCCAGGCGGGAGGGCCGGCGCCAGGTCTACTACATCGACGACCCCGACGTCGTGACGCTGGTGCGGCTGATGGTCGGTCAGCTGACCGCGGGCTCCCGGCACAGCTCCCCGCCGGTGCACCGGCTGCGCCGGATCGGTGGCTGAGACCGCCGCGGCCTCGGGACGGGACGCGGAGACACCGGCTTCCGGCGCCGCCACCGCGTCCGGCGACGACCGAGGAGGCGCGGAGGACCTCCGTCCGGGACGTCCCGCGCGCGGCGTTCTCGGTGTGCTCCGCGAACTGGACGCCGGCCCGCGCGGCCTGACCGAGACGGAGGCCGGGCGACGGCCGGTCCGGTTCGGCGACAACACGCTGCCGGCCGGGGCCGCGGGCCCGGCCCGGTCGCCCGCGCCGCGATCGCCCTGGCCGGCACGGGGCTCGCCCTGCCGCCTTCCCGGTCGCGTCAACTCGCTTTTCTACAGTACTGTAGAAGTGTCTCCTGAAGGGTGATCGCCCCATAAGCCCGGCGACCAGGTGGGCCTGCCGGGAGGGCGCGTCGTGCGACAAGGAGTCAGGGCAGCAGAATGCCGGAGCAGCAAGGCCAGACGAGCACCATCAGGTTACGAGCGGGCCGACCGGAACTGGCCCGCCGGTGCCGGGACATCACGGAGTCGCGGTGGTTCGCCCTGACCGTCTTCGCGGTGATCCTCCTGAACGCGGCATTGCTGGGTCTGGAGACCTACTCCGGGCTGGTCGAGGAGTGGCACCGATGGCTGCGGCTGGCGGAACACGGCTGTCTGGTCGTGTTCACCGCGGAGATCGCCGTACGCCTGGCCGCGCACGCCGACCGGCCGCGGGACTTCTTCAAAGACCCCTGGAACCTCTTCGACCTGGCCGTGGTGGTGTGCGCGTTCCTGCCCGTCGTGCGGGAGAACACCACGGTGCTGCGGCTGTTGCGGCTGGCGCGGGTGCTGCGCACGGCCCGTTTCCTGCCCCAGTTGCGGATCGTCCTCGTCGCGGTCGCCCGCAGCCTGCCCGGCACGCTGAGCTTCCTGCTCGTCGGCGCACTCCTGCTGTACGTCTACGCGATGGTCGGCTGGGTCTTCTTCGGCCGCCACGACCCCGAGCACTACGGCTCCATCGGCCGCGCCGTACTGACCCTCTTCCTCCTGATGACCCTCGACGGCATCGGCGACGCGGTCCACGCCGGCCTGGCGGTCTCCCGATGGAGCCTGGCCTACTACGCGTCCTACGTCCTGATCGCCTCCTTCGTCCTCGTCAACGTCCTCATCGGCGTGGTCATCACCTCCCTCGACGAAGCACGCGAGATGGAGCGGGAGGAGGAGGCGGTGGAGGGAGGGCACCGGGCGGCACAGGAGCGGCAGCACCTGCTCCTGGCCGAGCGCATCGTGACCGCCCGCCAGGCCCTGGACGCCCTGGAACGCGACCTCGCCCGGGCCGTGCCGCCTCCCAGGGAGGCGGCCGGCGGGTTCCGGCCACCGGAGGGGTCTGGTGACTGAGCCGACGGGCCACCCGCCGGCACCCGCTCGCCACGGATATCGTGCCGGTCATGAGCACCTCACCACAGACGGCCGGCCGGACCAGGAACAAGCCCGCCCTCGTCAGCGCCTACGCGGCTGCCGGCAGCGTGGTCTACGCGAGCGGTTCCGTCATGGGCGGCTGGCTCACGGTGGCGTACTCGGCGCCGATCCTGGGCCTGCTGGTCCTCTGCGCGCTGGTCGCCGTCGTATCCGGGCACATCGGGCGCCGCCGAGCGAAGAGGCAGCAACTGGAAGGCCGTTGGCTGTCGCTGGCGGCCATCGTCGTCGGCTGGCTGTGCATCCTGTACGCGGTCCTGGTCAACGTGCTGGTCATGGGCCTGATCGCAGGACTGGCGGTGCTGTCCGACTCGGCGGGCTGACGGGCCCTCCCTCGCGCGCCGCCGCCGGCCCTGAGCGGAAGACCGGGGGCCTACAGCGGCGCCGGGGAGGACGCGGCCGGGACCAGCAGGCGGGGCCTACCGGTGCCGTCGGCGGGCACCCTCCACAGGTCGGTGCTCTTGACGTCGCCGTCGCTGGGGAGGGCGTAGGCGACGGTGCGGTTGTCGAGCCAGGTGGCCTGGTCGTCGACGCTGTGGCGTTCGGCGAGCGGCGTCCCGCGCAGGGTGCGCAGGTCCAGCACGTACTCGTGCCAGAGGTCGGTACGCGACAGGACCCGCTTCTTGAAGGCGACCCGGGTTCCGTCGGGGGAGAGCGAGGGGCACTCCACGTTCTCGACCAGGGTGGTGACCTCGTGCCGGGACAGTGAACCCCGCACCAGGTAGGTCTTCCCGGCGGTGTTGAGGGTGGCGTAGAAGGTGTCGTCGTCGGTGGCGAAGGTGACGCCCCAGAAGTTGATGTCCGAGGCGTGGTAGGGCCTGCCGTCCTTGATGACGGAGAAGGTCTCCAGACTGGGGGTCAGCCGCATGGTGCGGGTGTCCAGGACCGAGGTCCGGGTGGAGAAGAAGGCGGACGCGTAGGACTCGCCGGAGACGAAGACCGTCCAGGCGGCGAAGCGGCCGCTGGGCGAGACCCGGGCCCGGCTGGGCGTGCCCGCGAGCGGGAAGGAGCGCTTGGTGCGCAGGCCGGCGTCCAGCAGCAGGACGCGGTTGCTCTGCTTGAGGACGCCGGGGTCGGACTGGAGGCAGATGCCGGTGCCGGCCGCCGCGTAGAAGCGGGCGCACTTCAGGCCGGAGGCGGTCCGGCCGCCCCCGGGGTCGGCCGACGGGACCGAGGCGACGGCGGTGCGGTGCGGGCCGGCGGCCGCGTTGACGAACATCAGGCGGCTCTTCTGGGCGAGCGTCAGCTTGCCCGCGCTGACCGCGGGACCGCCCGGGTGCGGCTGGTTCGCCCGGTCCGCGCGGACGGCGGCGTGCAGGACCACACCGGTTCCCACGCCCGCGAGCACCAGGACCGCCGCGACGAGTATGAGCAGGCGGCGTTTCGATGTCATCTGGATCCCTGGGGTTCGTGTCGCTGTGGTCGTGGCGTAGTGATCACCGGTCTCCGTCGGCCGGGCGCAGCACCACGCCCGCGACCGCCGCGCAGCAGAGCAGGCCGGCCGCCGCGCCGGCCAGTGCCGGGCCGTCGCCCCACATCGTCCAGGCGGCCCCGAAGGCCAGCGAGCAGCAGAACCGGGCCAGCGCCTGGCTGGTGCCGACGACGGCGAGGCCGCTGGCGCGCAGCTGCTCGGGCACGATGCCGGCGAGGGCGGCCGGGAGCACCCCGTCGGTCGCCGCGTAGAACGTGCCGTGCAGGGCGAGGACGAGCAGGACGAGCACCGGGGTGCCCGGCGTGGCCGGGGCCCGGAGCAGCAGGGCGTAGGCGGTGAGCAGGGCCGCGTGTCCGGCGAGGAACACCGTGCGCCGTCCGATGCGGTCGGCGAGCGCTCCGACGGGCACGGCCAGCAGCAGGAACACGACGGCGGTGCCCAGCGGCAGCAGCGTGAACCACTGCTCGCCGACACCGGCCCGCCGCTGGAGGAGCAGGTAGACGAAGGCGTCGCTGACGGTGGTCAGCCCCAGCAGGGCGGCACAGCCGGCGAGCGCGCGGAGTTCGGGCAGGCGCAGCAGCCCGAGCACTTCGCGGACGCGGACGGGAGGCCGGGCGTCCGGCCCGCTCTCCTCCTCGGCCCGGGTGTCCTTCCCCCTGCCCGGCACGAACAGCACCAGTACGAGCACGCCCAGTGCGGCGACGCACGCGCTCACCCCGAACACCGCGTCGTAGCCGTCGGCGGCCGCGCGCAGGATGAGGAAGGCCGCCAGCGGGCCGATCATCGCGCCCGTGGTGTCCATCGCACGGTGCACGCCGAAGGCGCGGCCCTGGTTCCCGGCCGGTGTGGACAGGGAGATCATCGCGTCGCGCGGCGCGGTGCGCAGGCCCTTGCCGGTACGTTCCAGGGCGAGGACCGTGCCGAGCGTGCCGATGCTGCCGGCGAACAGGAGCAGCGGTTTGCACAGCGCGGACAGGCCGTAGCCGAGCCCGGCCAGCAGCTTGTGGTTGCGGATGCGGTCGGCGAGGTGGCCGCCGGTGAGCTGGACCAGTGCGCTGACGCCGTTGTAGACGCCGTCGAGGGTGCCGAATCCCAGCGGGCTGAAGCCGAGCGTGCTGACGAGGTAGAGCGGCAGGACGGCGGTGACCATCTCCGAGGAGATGTCGGTGATCAGGCTGACCGTGCCCAGCACGAACACGACCGGCGCGACCCTGCGCCCCGGCCCGCGTCTTCGGTCCTGGTCGGTGCTTGCCCCGGCGGGCCGGGAACGGTCGGTGAGATACAAGACATGAACTCCAGGTGCGGCGCGATCAGTTCTGCCGGCTGCTCTCGTCCCGCAGCCAGGTGCCGAAGTCCTGTGCCCGGATGGCTTCCCGGGCGCCCCGCCGGGCGGAGAGGGCCGCCGCGACGAAGACCACGACGGCCACGAGGAGCCTCGGCTCCCGGCGGAGCAGCGCTTTCAGGTCGGCCTTGCTGGTGCGCGCCGAGGCCCCGTCCGGCCGCTGATACTGCTCGGCCTGGGCGGTGGAGACCGCGGCCCGGATGCGCCGTTTGATCAAGTCCTGCCAGGTGCGCGGCGGTTGGATCACCACGCCGGCCGCGTCGACCACGAGCCGTTCCGCCGGCGTGAACGCGAGGGACGCGGCGAGGTCGTCCGCCATCAGCGGCGGCAGCGCGGCGATCCGGGCGTGCCCGGCCTTGGAGACCGCGATGACGCCCCGGCCGAACAGCCCTTCGCGTACGGCGGGCAGCCGCTGCCACACCCGGTAGTAGGCGCGCACCCGCCAGGCGCAGGAGGTCAGCGGAATCCGCCGTGCGGGGGCGGTGGCGAGGATGCCCGAGGTGTCGTCGTCGAGGGGCCCGGTCAGTGCCCGTACGTCGGTGCTCGTGAGGACGACGTCGGCGTCCACGTAGAGGCGCGGGAAGCCGCGCGCGTGGTCGTCACCGGCCCGCAGCGCGGCGTGCTTGGAGGGCACGGGTATCTCCACCACCCGGACGCGCGGGCCACGGGAGGCCGCGATCCGCGCGGTGTCGTCCGTGCAGCCGTTGCACACCACCACGATGTCGGTGTCGTCCGCGGATTCCCCGGGGCCGGAATCGGCCAACAGCGAGTCGAGGAGCCGGCCGATGACTCTGGCCTCGTTGTGGGCCGGGATCACGATGCTCGTCACGTGGGCAGTATGCCGTCGGTGTCACCCTTGCTACATGCGTTTCGTCCAACTGTTCCCGAGAGTGAGCCGCGTGGTCTAGATTGATGACCGCCGGACCGGTTTGGGTGGGAACTGGATCTTGATCGCATGTCAGAGGTCCGGCAGTTGAACAGATCCGCACACTCAGTACGTACCAGCATGCTGGGAGCGTGAGGCGGTTGGGGAACCGCTGAAGCTCCCTCGCTTTCCAGTGCCGCCGTGTCGAGGGCACTTCGGTCAGGGGTAGCCGCGCATGTGGTGGGGGGCGCATGACCATTGAGGTCACGCATGAGCAATCGGTCGTGGAACGCAGGAGTCCGCATGGCCGCCGAAGACGTCGGGAACGGAAGTACCGCGTCGTCCTGCTGGTCGCCGACGGCCTCGCGGCCGCCGTGGCGGCCTTCTTGATCCACGCGGCCTACGGCCGCTGGGCGGTGGCCCTGGTGCTGCCCCCGACCTGGATCGTGGCCATGCTGGCCCACCGTTCCTATGACCGCGGCACCCTCGGTCTGGGCACCGAGGAATACCGCCGGGTGCTCCGCGGGGCCGTCGCGCTTCTGGCGCTGGCCGCCGTCGTGTGCCGGCTGTTCACCCACGACACGGACCTCCTCTATGACATGATCATGGCGGCGTTGCCGGCTGCCGTGATCGCCCTCGCGGTCCGGTATACGCTGTGCCGCCGCCTGCACCGGCGATGGGCCCGGAGCCGGGACGGCAGCGCGACGCTCCTGGTCGGGCCGTCGCGCGGCGTCGTGGAGCTGGTCGCGGTGCTCAGGCGCGGCGGCACACCGAGACTCCAGGCCGCCGGAGTGTGCCTGACCGATCCCGAGAACGCCTCGGAGATACGTAAGTTGGGGCTCCCCGCCCTCGGTGGCGTCGCCGGCATGAACGACGTCGTCCGGGCCCTGGGCATCACCACCGTGGTGGTGCTGCCCGCGCCCGAGCTCGACGCCTCCGTCCTGCGCCGGATGTCCTGGACCGCCGCCGTGCAGGGCGTCGACTTCCTGCTGGCCCCCGTGCTGACCGACGTGTCGGCCTCCCGGCTGGCGGTGCGGCCCACCAACGGGGTGCCCCTGGTGCGGATCAAGCCACCGAACCTCTCCCGGGTCTCGCGGCTGCCCAAGGAACTGCTGGATCGTTCCTTCGCGGCGGCACTGCTGCTCCTCCTCGCCCTGCCCATGCTGCTGATCGCCCTGGTCGTCCGGCTGGACAGCTCCGGCCCCGCCCTGTTCCGGCAGCAGCGGGTGGGCCGGTACGGCGACCACTTCACCATGCTGAAGTTCCGCACGATGCGGCCCGACTCGGAGGCCCTCCGCGCGGAACTGGAGCACCTCAACCAGAACAGCGACGGTCTGCTCTTCAAGGTGAAGGGCGACCCGCGGATCACCCGGGTCGGCTCGTTCCTCCGCCGCAGCTCGCTCGACGAACTCCCGCAGCTCGTCAACGTCGTCAAGGGCCACATGTCGCTCGTCGGCCCCCGGCCGCCCCTGCCCGAGGAGGTCGAGGCGTACACGCCGGACCTCAAGCGCCGACTGCTCGTGAAGCCCGGCCTCACCGGACTGTGGCAGGTCAGCGGACGCTCCGACCTGCCCTGGGACGAGGCGGTCCGGCTCGACCTCGGATACGTGGACAACTGGTCGATGGGCCTGGACCTGTCGATCCTGGCGCGCACCGGAGCCGTGGTGGTGCGCGGAACGGGGGCCTACTGATGGACCACAGAACCCAGAGGACCCAGAGGACTCAGAGGACCCAGAGGACCCAGAGGACTCAGAGGAAGAGGCAGACAGTGACGCAGGAGCCGTTGGGGGTCGCGGTCGTCGGGGCCGGTTACTGGGGCCCCAACCTCGTACGCAACTTCCAGGCCGGCGAGGGTTTCCGGCTGCGCTGGCTGTGCGACCTCGACGTGGACCGGGCACGGCGGGTCCTCGGCGGCTACTCGACGGTCGGGGCCACCTCGGACTACGCGGCCGTCCTCGCCGACCCCGAGGTGGCCGCCGTCGCCGTGGCCACGCCCGCCGGCACCCACCTCGACATCGCCCTGGCCGCCCTGCGCGCCGGCAAGCACGTCCTCGTGGAGAAGCCGCTCGCGGCGACCTGGGCCGACGGGATGCGCCTGGTGACCGAGGCGGAGGAACGCGGGCTCACCCTGATGTGCGACCACACCTACTGCTACACCCCCGCGGTGGGCCGTATCCGCGAACTGGTCCGCTCCGGCGAACTCGGCGAGATCCACTTCGTCGACTCGGTCCGTATCAACCTCGGGCTCGTCCAGAAGGACATCGACGTGCTGTGGGACCTCGCCCCGCATGACCTGTCGATCCTGGACTTCATCCTCCCGGACCACGTCGAGCCGGTCGCCGTCGCCGCCCACGGTGCCGACCCGATCGGCGCCGGCCAGGCCTGTGTCGCCTATCTGACGCTCCAGCTCAACACCGGGGCCATCGCCCACGTGCACGTCAACTGGCTCTCCCCGACCAAGGTGCGCACCACCATGGTGGGCGGCTCCAAGCGCACCCTGATCTGGGACGACCTCAACCCCGCCCAGCGCGTGGCGATCTTCGACCGGGGCGTGGACCTGGCCTCGCCCCAGGAGATCGGCGCGGACGAGCGCCGGGACATGCTCGTCTCCTACCGCTCCGGGGACATGGTCGCGCCCGCGATCGGCGAGAAGGAAGCGCTGCGCAGCATGGTCGACGAGTTCGGCGAGGCGATCAGACAGGGCCGGGCGCCGCTGACCGACGGACGGGCGGGCCTGAGGGTGCTGGACATCCTCGAGGCGGCGTCCCGGAGCCTCGCGTTCAAGGGCGCGGTCGTCGGCCTGCGCGCCGGCCATTGAACGAGACCGGTCCAGCGCATTCCATTCACGGAGAGGGCACAGCAGTTGAGCAGCGTTCGAGGCAAGAAGATCCTGGTCACCGGAGGAGCGGGCACCATCGGCTCCCACCTCGTCGACCTCCTGGCCGAGGGCGGTGCCCGCGAGGTCGTCGTACTCGACAACTTCGTGCGCGGGCGGCGGGCCAACCTCGCCCAGGCCCTGCCCAGCGGTGTCGTGCAGATCGTCGAGGGCGACGTCCGGGACGCCGAGACCGTACGGAAGGTCACCGAAGGCGCCGACCTGGTGTTCCACCTCGCCGCGATCCGCATCACCCAGTGCGCGGAGGAGCCCCGGCTCGCCAACGAGGTCCTGGTCGACGGCACCTTCAACGTCCTGGAGGCGGCGGCCGAGGCGCACGTCGCCAAGGTGATCGCGTCCTCCTCGGCGTCCGTCTACGGCATGGCCGAGACCTTCCCGACGACCGAGCGCCACCACCCGTACAACAACGACACCTTCTACGGCGCCGCGAAGGCCTTCAACGAGGGCATGCTGCGCAGCTTCCACGCCATGTACGGCCTGGACTACGTGGCGCTGCGGTACTTCAACGTCTACGGCCCCCGGATGGACATCCACGGCCTCTACACCGAGGTGCTCATCCGCTGGATGGAACGCATCGAGGCGGGCGAGCCGCCGCTGATCCTCGGCGACGGCACACAGACCATGGACTTCGTCGACGTCCGCGACATCGCCAGGGCCAACGTGCTGGCCGCCGAGTCGGACCTCACCGACGAGGTGTTCAACATCGCGAGCGGTACGGAGACTTCACTCAACGAGCTCGCCGAGGGGCTGCTGGAGGCGATGGGAGCGCGAGGGCTGGAGCCGGTGCACGGGCCCGCACGCGCGGTGAACGGGGTGGTCCGGCGGCTCGCGGACACCTCGCACGCGGCCGGCCGGCTCGGCTTCACGGCGCGGACGGACCTGCGTACCGGGCTGCGGGACCTGGTCCAGTGGTGGCGCGCGGAGCGGGAGGCGGCCAAGTGAGCGCCGACCGCATCCCGGTGATGATCCCCTGGCTCGGTGAGGAGGAGGCGCGGGCCGCCTCCGACGCGGTGCTGTCCGGGTGGGTCGCCCAGGGCCCGAGGGTCGCCGCCTTCGAGAAGGCCTTCGCCGAGCGGGTGGGCGCCGAGCACGGCATCGCCGTCAGCTCCTGCACCACCGCCCTGCACCTGTCGCTGGTCGCGCTCGGCCTCGGCCCCGGCGACGAGGTCGTGGTGCCCTCGCTGTCGTTCATCGCCACCGCCAACGCCGTACGGTACGTCGGTGCCGAGCCGGTGTTCGCCGACGTCGACCCCGCCACCGGCAACCTGACCGCCGCCACCGTGGACGCGGTCCGCACCCCGCGCACCAAGGCCGTCCTCGCCGTCCACCAGGGCGGCGTACCGGCCGACGTACCCGCTCTGCGCGCCGCCTGCGCCGACTGGGACCTGCCCCTGGTCGAGGACGCGGCCTGCGCCGTCGGCTCGACCGTCGGCGGCAAGCCCGTGGGACACGGCGCGCTGCTCGCCGCCTGGTCCTTCCACCCCCGCAAGCTCGTCACCACCGGCGAGGGCGGCATGATCACCACCGACGACGCCGCATGGGCGGCCCGCCTGCGCCGGCTGCGCGAGCACGGCATGAACGCCTCGGCGGCGGACCGCCACGCGAGCGACAAGCCGGTCCTGGAAAGCTACCTGGAAGTCGGCTTCAACTACCGGATGACGGACGTCCAGGCCGCCATCGGCCTGGTCCAGCTGGGCAAACTCGACGCGATGATCGCCCGCCGCCGCGAGCTGGCGGCCCGGTACGACGCGCTGCTGCACGACGTCCCCGGCCTCACTCCCGTGCGCGATCCCGCACACGGGCAGAGCAACTTCCAGTCCTACTGGCTGCTGCTGGACGAGGACTTCCCTGTCGGCCGGGACGGCCTGCTCGCCGCACTCGCCGAGGCCGGCGTCTCCGCCCGGCGCGGGATCATGGCCGCGCACCTCGAACCCGCCTACGCCGACCACTCGCGCGCACCGCTGCCGGTCACCGAGCGCATCACCCGCGACTCGCTGATCCTGCCCCTGTTCCACACGATGACCGGGGCGCAGCAGGACCGCGTCGTGACGGCACTGCGCGAACAGGCCCGAAGATGAGCGAACTCGTGATCGTCGGTGCGGGCGGCTTCGCCCGGGAGACCGCGCAGGCCGTGGCGGACGCGGGCGAGGCCAGGGTGCTCGGGCACCTGGACGACAACCCGGTCCTGCACGGCACCGAGGTGGACGGCGTGCCGGTCCTCGGCGGCTGCGACCTGGTCCACGAACTGCCCGGGGTCCGGGTGGTGCTCTGTGTGGGCAACCCCAGGGACTACGCGGCCCGCGCCCGCCTCGTCCGCCGGCTCGCCCTGCCCGCCGACCGCTACGCCACCGTGATCCACCCGACGGCCGCGGTGTCCCGGACGTCCGAGGTCGGCCCCGGCTCGGTGCTGCTCGCGCACTGCGTGCTGACCGCGGCCGTGCGGGTGGGCGCGCATGTCGCCGTGATGCCGCACGCCGTCCTCACCCATGACGACGTGGTCGAGGACTACGCCACGATCGCGTCCGGCGTCCGCCTGGGCGGGGGCGCGCGGCTGGCACAGGGTGCCTACGCGGGCGCCGGAGCCCTGGTCAGGGAGGGCACGACGGTCGGTGCCTGGTCGCTTATCGGGATGGGGAGTGCCGTGCTCGGCGACGTGCCGCCGGGCGAGGTCTGGGCGGGGAGCCCGGCTCGACGGCTGCGCGCGGCGGACGAGCCCGCGCTCGACGAACTTGCGTCGCGGACAGGATGCGTGACGCGAACAGTGGGGGGACCGCTGACATGAACCAGATTCCTCTTGTGGACCTCAAGGCGGCCCACGGGGAGGTCGCCGACGAGGTACGGGCCGGATTCGCGCGGGTCCTCGCCGACACCGCGTTCGTCGGCGGCGACGAAGTGCGCCGGTTCGAGCGTGAGTACGCGGACTTCGGCGGCGTCGCGCACTGCGTGGGCGTCGCCAACGGCACCGACGCCGTCGAACTCGCCCTGCGGGCGTACGGGATCGGCCCCGGCGACGAGGTCGTGGTGCCCGCCAACACCTTCATCGCCACGGCCGGCGCGGTGGCCAGGACCGGAGCGCGCCCGGTCCTCGCGGACTGCCTGCCCGACAGCCACCTGCTCGACCCCGAGGCCGCGCTGGACGCGGTCGGCCCCGCCACCCGCGCGGTCGTCCCCGTCCATCTCTACGGGCAGATGGCCGACGTGACGGCGCTGACCGGCCGACTGCCCGGGGGCGTACGGGTCGTCGAGGACGCCGCCCAGTGCCAGGGCGCGACCCGGGACCGACGCGCTCCGGGCAGCGGCGGTATCGCGGCCACCAGTTTCTACCCGGGCAAGAACCTGGGCGCCTACGGCGACGCGGGCGCGGTGCTCACCGACGACGAGGAACTCGCCGGCCGGGTCCGCGCGATCGCCAACCACGGCTCAGTCGCCAAGTACCACCACGACGTCCCTGGTTTCAACAGCCGCCTGGACGGCCTGCAGGCCGTGGTCCTGCGGGCGAAGCTGGCGCGGCTGGCGGAGGGCAACGCGGCCCGGCGTGCGGCCGCGGCCCGCTACGACACCCTGCTCGCCGGCCTCGCGGACGCCGGCCGTGTCGTCCTCCCGGTCACGGCGCCCGGCAACCTCCACGTCTGGCACCTGTACGTCGTCCAGGTCACCGGCGCCGACCGGGACGACATCGTCGGCAAGCTCAACGCCGAGGGCATCGGCGCCGGGGTGCACTACCCCGTCCCGGTCCACCTGACACCCGCGTACCGTCATCTCGGATACGCCAGGGGCGACTTCCCGCACGCCGAGCACGCGGCGGACCGGATCCTGTCGCTGCCGCTCTACCCGCAGATCACCCCCGACCAGCAGCAGCGCGTCGTGGACGCGTTCGCCGACGCGCTCGGCAGCTGACCGGTCCCCAGAGCTTCACGCTCCACCTCCGACCCCACTGGTCGGTCCTGCACAGCACCGCTGAGAGGTACACATGCAAAACTGGAGCAGACGGATCCGGGGCGGACGCCTCGCCGTCGTAGCGGCATTGATAGGGGCGGTGCTCCCGCTGGCCGGGTCCGCCCAGGCGGCCTCCGACCCGTGCGGCTCGGGCTCCAACCCCGTCGTCTGCGAGAACTCCAAGACGGGCAGCCCCAAGTCCGACTGGTTCGCGGCCAACGCCTACGGTGACATCAAGGGCTTCACCACCAAGCAGAGCGTCCAGGCCGGGGACACCGTCCAGTTCAAGGTCCAGTCACCGGTCTCGTACAACATCCAGATCTACCGTCTGGGCTGGTACGGCGGTGACGGCGCGCGCCAGATGTCGACCGCGGCCCAGGCGGCCGTGACCTATCCGGCCAACTACACCTCCAAAGCCGCCAGTTGTACCACCAAGAGCGGAACCGGCCTGGTCGACTGCGGCAACTGGCCGGTGACCGCGACCTGGACCGTGCCCAGCGACGCCGTGTCCGGCCTCTACATCGCCAACCTCACGCAGACCGACGGCGACGGCCTGATGCCGTACCCGTTCGTCGTCCGCAACGACTCCAGCACCTCCGACATCGTCGTACAGACCAGCGACCAGACCTGGCAGGCGTACAACGACTACGGCGGCCAGGACCTGTACGGCGGCACCGGGCCCGCGCCGGACGGCCGCGCCTACGAGGTCAGCTACAACCGGCCGCTGGACATCGGCGGCGACAACGGCATCTACGGCTCCGAGTACATGATGCTGGCCTGGCTGGAGCGCAACGGCTACGACGTCAGCTATCTGTCCGGCGTGGACGTGTCGTCGTCGGCCGGCGCCACCTTGCTGGAGAAGCACAAGGTGTACATGTCGTCCGGCCATGACGAGTACTGGACACAGAGCCAGTACTCCAACGTCCTGGCGGCGCGGAAGGCCGGCGTGCGGGAGGGCTTCTTCAGCGGCAACGAGGTCTTCTGGAAGACGCGGCTCGCCCCCAGCATCGACGGCACGAACACGGCCGACCGCACCCTGGTCTGCTACAAGATGACCAAGATGGCGTTCAACAACGGTATCGCCGATCCCAGCGGCACCTGGACCGGCACCTGGATGGACCCGGCCAGCACCGGCTACGGCCAGTCCTACCAGCCGCCGAACATCCTCACCGGCTCCATGTTCCAGGCGAACGGCTACCGCGCCGACGCGATCACCGTACCCGGCTCGTACGGCAGGAACCGGATCTGGCGCAACACCTCCATCGCGGGCCTCACCTCGAGCCAGACCGCGACCTTCCCGACCGGCACGCTCGGTTACGAGTGGGACAGCGACCTCGACAACAGCACCAGACCCGCCGGGCAGATCGACGTGTCGTCCACGACGGTCGACATCACCGACGGCACGTACCGTCTGGACTGGGGCAACCTGTACGGCAACGGCACGGCGACGCACCATCTCGTCGAGTTCCGCGACCAGGACTCCGGGGCCCTGGTGTTCGGGACCGGGACCGTCCAGTGGTCGTGGGGACTGACCAACGTGCCGACCTACAACCCCGATGACACGGTGGTCACCGAGGACTCCCGCATGCAGCAGGCGACGGTGAACGTCCTGGCCGACATGGGGGTCCAGCCGAAGACCCTGCAGAGCAGCCTCGCCGCCGCCACCGCCTCCACCGACACCACCGTCCCGGCCGCCACCGTGACCAGCCCGGCCTCCGGGGCCACCGTTCCGGCGCTGAAGCCGGTCACCCTCACCGGCACCGCCACCGACTCCGGCGGGGGAGTGGTGGCCCGGGTGGAGGTGTCCACCGACGGCGGATCGACCTGGAAGGCCGCCAAGGGCCTTGCGTCCTGGAGCTACACATGGACGCCCACCACCCCGGGCTCCGCGTCCGTCAAGGTCCGCGCGGTCGACGACAGCGTCAACATCGGTTCCGTCTCCACCGTGCCGCTGACCGTCGGCCCCCAGGCCTGCCCGTGCACCATCTGGCCGGCCTCGGCCGTGCCCGGCACCGTCAACGCCGGCGACGGCGGCTCGGTGGAACTCGGCGTTAAGTTCCGTACGACCGTGCCCGGTTCGGTCACCGGTGTGCGGTTCTACAAGTCGCCCGTCAACACCGGAACCCACATCGGCAGCCTGTGGACCGCCTCCGGCACCCGCCTGGCCACCGGCACCTTCACCGGCGAGACGGCCTCCGGCTGGCAGCAGCTGAACTTCTCCACGCCGGTGACCGTCAAGGCCAACACCACCTACATCGCCTCGTACTTCGCCCCCAACGGCGGATACTCCTACGACCCCTCGTTCGCCGGCAGCGACGCCGGACTGGCCCCGCTGACCGCCCTGAAGACCGGTACCGACGGCGGCAACGGCGTCTACCACTACGGCTCGGCCAGCGCCTTCCCGTCCTCGCAGTCCTCGGGCAGCAACTACTGGGTCGACGTGGTGCTGGACACCTCGACGGCCGCCACGACCCCGCCCACCGTCTCCTCGACCACTCCGACCTCCGGGGCGACCGCCGCCTCGATCACGGCACCGGTGTCGGCCACCTTCAGCTCGGCCGTCGACACCGACAGCGTGACGTTCACCGTGAAGGACCCGGACGGCACCGCCGTGCCGGGGGCCGTCACCTTCCCCGCGTCGGACAAGGCGACCTTCACACCGTCCACGGAGCTGGAGCTGCACACCGGGTACACCGCGTCCGTCCAGGCCTCCGACGTGTGGGGCAACACCATGGCGGACCCGGTGACCTGGTCGTTCACCACCAGTTCCACCCCGCCGGCGGTCACTTGCCCCTGCACACTGTGGAACTCCTCCGCCGTGCCGGCCACCACCGACATGACCGCCGACCCCAACTCCGTCGAGCTGGGTGCCCGGTTCACGTCCTCGGCGGCCGGCTGGGTCACGGGCGTCACCTTCTACAAGGGCACCGGCAACACGGGCAGCCACACCGGCAGCCTGTGGACCGACGGCGGCACGCTGCTCGCCACCGGCACCTTCACGGGCGAGACGGCGACCGGCTGGCAGACGCTGACCTTCGCCACGCCGGTCGCGGTCACCGCCGACACCCCGTACGTCGTCTCCTACCACGCGCCGAACGGCAACTACGCGGTGGACGGCGGCTACTTCTCGGCGGCCCACAAGTCCTATCCGCTGACGGCCACGGCCGACACCACCACGCACCACAACGGGCTCTACAAGTACGGCACCGGCTCGGCCTTCCCGAGCGCTTCCTACGGATCCGCGAACTACTGGGTCGGCCCCGTCTTCACCGCCGACGACCCCAGCGCGTCCCTGGCGGCGGCCACCGCCTCCGAGGTGACCGCGTCCTCGGTGGCGCACACCGCCGACCAGGCGCACGCCCTCGTCATGGCCGTGCCCAAGAAGTCCGCCGTGTCGTCCGTCAAGGGGACCGTGACCATCCTGCGGGGTTCCAAAGCCGCGAGGAAGCTGCACGTCACGGCCGTCGTCTCCTACGACCGGGCGACCCACCGGGCGTCCGTCCACCTGTCCGCACCGCTTCCCGACGGCACCCGGTTCAAGATCACGGTCACGGCCCAGGACAACCACCGGCACACGGTGAGGTCCCACAGCTGGACCCTGACCGGCACCGTGGCGGAGGGACTGCTGGACAGGCCTCGCGCGGCGCGGCTCATGTCCCTGAGGGTGAGGGCGGGCGCGGCCGGTTGACCACCTGTGACAGGGTGAGCGCGGTCACCGTGTCGCGTACTCCCGGCATCCGGGCGATGTGTTCCCAGATGCCCCGTACGCGTTCCAGCGAGGCCGCCTCGATGCGCACCATGAGGTCGAACTCGCCGCTGAGCACGTCGCAGATGACGACTTCCGGGATGCCCTTGAGCGCGGCCAGGACGTCTCCGCCGCGCATCCGGTCCTGGCGGTACACCAGGACGAACGCGGAGGCGGTGGGCCGGCCGTCGTCCTCCCCGCCGCCGCGGACGATCGTGTAGCCGCGGATGTGTCCCTGGCGTTCCAGCCGGTCGATCCGCTGGCGCACGGCGTTGCGCGACAGCAGCACCCGGTGCCCGAGTTCGGCGTGGGAGAGCCGGGCGTTACGGGTGAGCTCATTGATGATCTTCTCGTCGATCGCGTCGAGATGACCGGGCCAGTCCATCGGCGGTGTCCGTTCCTCGCATGGCGAGAACCCCGGCGCAAGGCGCGTCCGTCGGGGTTCTCGCGGGGTTCAGCTGGTGGGGCACAGGGCGAAGACCCGGGCGGGGAAGCCCGATCCGCCCTGGGGCTTGGGCCAGGTCGCCACGATCAGCGCGCCGGCCTCGGGGACCTGGTCGAGGTTGGCCATCAGCTCGATCTGCCAGCGGTCCCGCTCCAGGACGTACCGTTCGAGGCCGAAGTCCCCCGCGGAGGTGGCGAGACCGGGGTCGGTGTCGGTCTGCTCGTGTCCTATCGCGGTGACCTGTGCCTGCTCGAACAGGTGGTGCAGCACCTCGGCCGACCAGCCCGGGGCATGGCTGACGCCGGCCGCGTCCTTGTTGGCCATCGCCTCCCGGTCGGGCCAGTGCCGGCCCCAACCGGTCCGCAGGGCCACGAACGCCCCTGCCGGGATGCTCCCGTTGCGTTCCTCCCAGGCCGCCACATCCGCCGTCGTGGGGGTGGCGTCCGGATCGGCCTCGACGCGCGCGGTGATGTCGAGCACCACCAGCGGCAGGATCATCTCCTCGACCGGGATCCGGTCGAGGGTCCGCGCCCCGGCCACGAAGTGCACGGGCGGGTCGACGTGCGTTCCCCACTGCCCGACGATCGTGTACTGGTGGACGTTGAATCCGTCGCCGCGTGTCATGTCGAAGACCATGTCGCGCCGCTCGTCGGGGAACGCGGGGAAGTGCGGCTGTCCCGGGTGGAACGCGTGGGTGAGGTCGACGTGGGCCGTCTTCGCGGTCAGTTCCCGGAACGCGGGCCACAGGCCGGGTTCGCTGCTGTGAATCATGGATTCGTTGCTCCTGTCAGTCGACTCGTGCGGTAGTGGCGGCGGAGAGCAGTTCGACGAGGCCGGCGGGCTCGGTGACCGCCGCGACGGCGCCCTCCGACTCCGACGGACCGCCGTATCCCCACAGCACGTGGACGGCGGGCACTCCTTCGGCGGCGGCGCTGGTCACGTCGTAGGACCGGTCACCGGCCATGAGCGGCCGGGAGGTGTCGACACCCGGCTGCCGCAGCCGGTCCAGGCAGGCGCGGATGACCAGTGGCTTGGTGGTGCGCCCGTCCCGGTCGCACACCCCGCGCACCGTCTCGAGGCGGGTGTCCAGGCCGTAGTGCCGTACGAGCCGCAGGGCCTGGTCCTCGGCCTTGGACGTCGCGACCGCCATCGGCAGGCCGGCCGCCGCCGGCGCGTCGAGCGTCTCGGGGATCCCGGGGAACAGTGCGCTGTCCGGCAGCCCGTGCTCGGCGTAGTGGGTCCGGTAGACCCGCAGGGCCAGGAGGGCCCTCGCCTCGTCCAGGCCGGCCACCTGCCGGAAGGACTCGTACATCGGCGGGCCGACGAAGGACCGCAGCGTGTGCTCGTCGGGGACGGCGGCGCCGACGGCGCGCAGGGCGGCGGTGGCGGCGGCGGTGACGCCCGGGGCGGAGTCGACCAGGGTGCCGTCCAGGTCGAGCAGGAGGCAGGTGGGCCTCATCGGGTCGTCTCCGTCCGGAAACGGCGTCGCAGGAAGAAGTAGAGGTAGCAGGCCGCGACGAACGGGATGCCGAAGTACAGGGCGGCGACCTGGGTGGGGTCCATGGCGACCCCCACCAGCGAGATCAGGCAGAGCGCGAAGGCCGCGACGGGCACCACGGGGTAGAACGGCGTCCGGTAGGCGAGCGAGCCGACGTCCCCGCCGTCGCGCAGGAAGGCCCGGCGGTGGAAGAACTGCGAGGCGGCGATGGACATCCACACCGCCACGGCGGCGAAGCCGGCGATCGACACCAGCACCAGGTAGACCGTCTGGGCCGCGACCACGCTGCTGAGCAGAGAGGCCAGCCCGCCGAGCATGCTCACCACGAGCGCGGTCATCGGGATCTGCCGCTTGTTCAGGCGGCGCAGGGCCTTGGGGGCGTGCCCCTCGTCGGCGAGGGAGAACAGCATGCGGGCGCAGGAGTACAGGCCGCTGTTCCCCGCGGACAGCAGCGCCGTGATGATCACGAAGTTCATGATGTCCGCGGCATAGGGGATGCCGATGGCGGAGAAGACGGTGACGAACGGGCTCTCGTCGAGGCCGACCTTGTGGTACGGAATCATCGCGGCGATGACCGTGATCGAGCCGACGAAGAAGACGAGCAGCCGGAAGACCGTCACGCGCAGAGCCTTGGGGACCGCACTGGTCGGATCGTCCGTCTCGCCGGCGGCGACACCGATGAGCTCGGAGCCGGAGAACGCGTAGAACGCGGCGAGCACGGTGACCAGGATTCCCGACATGCCGTGCGGGAACAGGCCGTCCGCGGTGTGGAAGTTCTGGAACAGGGTCGGGAACGCGTGGTGGCTGTCCGCCAGCGGACGGAACCCGGCGACGGCCGCGCCACCGAGGACGATGAGCGCGAGCACGGCGATGACCTTGATGAGGGAGAACCAGTACTCGGTCTCGCCGAAGACCCGGGCGGAGATGGCGTTGACGGTGAAGACCACCGCGGCGAAGACCACGCACCAGATCCAGACGCTCACGCCGGGGAACCAGCGCTGCATGAGCAGCCCGCACGCGGTGAACTCCGAGCCCAGCGCGACGGCCCAGGTCAGCCAGTACAGCCAGGCGGTGGTGAAGCCGGTGGCGGGGTTGATGGACCGGGCCGCGTAGATGTGGAACGCGCCGGAGACGGGATAGGCGACGGCGAGTTCACCCAGGCAGGTCATGACCAGGTAGACGACGAACGCGCCGACCAGGTAGGAGAGGACGGCGCCCAGCGGGCCGGCCTGCGAGATGGTGTAACCGGAGCTGAGGAACAGCCCGGAGCCGATGACGCCTCCCATCGCGATCATGACGAGGTGACGGGTGCCCATCGAGCGGCGCAGCTCGCCGTTCGGAGGGTCGGGGACGGGGTGGGGCGGTCTTTCGGTGCTCGGAGAGTTGTCCGGTGTGGCGGAGATGGACATGGCGTGTCCTCACGGGGAGCTGGGGTGGGGAGCGGTGCATGGCGGGGGGTGATGCCAACTCTTCTGTGGGGGGCGTGCCCTGGGGTGGCGGGCACGGTTCGACTGGCGTCGTGCGGCCGGGGGTCAGCCGCGGGTGACGAGTTCGACGGGGGCGGAGAGTTCGACGACCGGGACCTCCCACGGGTGGGCGGCCACGATCCGGGACAGGGCGTGCGACAGCTCGTCCTCCGGGACCGAGGCGTCGATGTAGGTGGTGACGGTCAGCGTCGGGGAGAGGGTCTGCTCGCCGACCGCCCCGAGGGTGGGAGCGGCTCCGCGCCCCGTGGTGAAGCCCTCGGCACCGATGCCGACTTCGAAGACATCGGTGTACATGCCGAAGTCACCGAGGCACGGTGACGTCTCCACGACGCGGAGCAGGCCGGCCAGGGATTCCTCCCTGCGCAGCACCTCGACGTCCCCCGCCGCCGCGAGGGCCAGCGTCTGGCGGGAGACCGGCCAGTACACCTTCAGTGCCCGCACCGACCGGCGGCGGATCTGGACTTCGGTGCGCTGCGTGGTCGTCATCGTCGAGGTCATGCGTGCTGTGATCCCTTCTCGGACACCCCGGAAGGGGCAGCTCTTGGTGACCGCCGATGCCAGAGACACCGGGCGGAGGGGGTGCGTCAGATGCTAGGAGTGCATCAACTGCATGACAAGATGCAAATAGCGCACGATTTAACTGACCGAGTGGCCCAGTAGAGTGCTCGCGGCAGCCGAACAGAGGAGACGCCGCACCGTGCGTGCGGCCCGCAGGGCGTCCGAGGGAGCCATGGAACCGTCGAGCATGGGCAGAGGACTGGACATCCTGGAGACGCTGGCGCGCCGGGCGGCGGAGGGACTGCCCGGCACCTCGGTCACCGACCTGGCCCGGGAGATGGACCGTGACCGCAGCCAGCTGTCCCGCAGCCTCGACGCCATGGCCCGGCAGGAATTCGCCGTGCGCGAGCCGCGCGCGGTCTCCCTGCACTGGCGGCTCTACGCCGACGCGCTCGACGTCACCGGGCACCGGCTGCGCACGGACGGACACACCGCGCTGGAGGGGATGGTCGGCGAGACCGGCGAGAGCTGCTATCTCGGGGTGCTCGCGGGCGACACGACCGTGACCATCGCCGAACGGGTGCCCCGGGACAGCAAGCAGGTCGGTTCGTGGATCGGCCGCCCGTACCCGGCCTACTGCAGCGACTGCGGGCAGGCCCTGCTGGTCGACGCCGACGACGAGGAGATCGCCGCGGTCTTCGCCCGCACCGAGTTCCTGCGGCACGGCCCCAACACGCCGGTAGACCTCGACGATTTCCGGCGCAGGCTCGCCGCGACCCGCGCGCGCGGGTACTCGATCGTGGACGAGGAGGCCGAGCCGGGCCTGTACTCGGTGGCCGCACCGGTCCGGGACTTCCGCGGCGAAGTCGTCGCCGCGCTCCAGGTCGTCGGCCCCCGCACCCGGCTGGTCCCCGCGACGGACGCCTGCGCCGGCTCCCTCCTGCGCTGGGCGGACTGGCTGGAGAGGACACTCCGGGGGGACACGCCCGCAATGCCGTGACGGGCGCGGGCGCACGGCCCGGCATCACCGCGCCGAACTCCCCCTGAGGCGGTGCGGGCAGGACAGGGACAGGGCACGAGTACCGCCGGCACCAGCCGCCAGAGCCACACGCGCCGGTGGCCGGTGAGCGATCGTCCCTACACCGCCGGAGGTACGGCCGGAAGGTGCCGGGCGGCCTCGGCCGCGGTGTACGAGGAGGCGAAGGTGAACGCGCGCGGGGACGGCCCGTGCGCCCGCAGGTCCGCGAGCCGCTCCAAGGCCTCGCCGACGGTGGGGAGATGACCCGCCGGGACCCACCAGAGCACCAGATGCGCCTCGACGTGCCGCTCGAACCATTCACGGCGCCGTCGCATCACCTCCAGGTGCCCGCTGCGGTAGGTGAAGTCCCACAGGGCCTCCTGGCTCTCCCACACCGACAGGTTGACGATGACGTCCTCGCCCGCCGGGCGCAGACCGGTGGCGTCGGCCGCCCCCTCCTCCACCAGGCGCCACACGAAGCCGGGCGCACCGTCGGCGGCGGCGTTGACCGGGTCGAGCATCTCGACGAACGCTGCCGTGCGGGGGTCGTCGAGGGGGTGACGGAGCGCGGCGACGTTGAGCTGGGCGAGGTGGGCGGCGGGCGCGGATGCGGTCATGGCCTCATCCCAGCACGGCCCGTCTTTCTATGTCAATCAAAATTGTTTTTAGAACTCTCGACCACGACGCAGCACTCCCCCGGCCGGGCGTCCATACGGGCGCGGACGGGACCGTCCGTGCCGATCAGCCCCTCCAGCAGCGCGAGGTTCATGCCGCAGACGAGCGGCGGGAAGCGTTCGGCGACGGCATGGAAGGGGCAGTTGCGCAGCCGGACGACACGGCCGGCCGCCTCGGGCTTTCCCGGCACCCCCTCGGCGCCTGCCACATACGGTTCGTAGCCGCGGGCGGCCAGCATCTCCACGGCCTCGTCGAGACCGCCGCAGGGCGCCGCCGGACCGCGCAGGGTCTCACCCCGGCGGCGCGCGGCCGCGCAGAGTCCGGCGTCGAGGCCGGCCTGTTCGGCCGCCTCGGCGAGCAGCTCGGCGGCGGTGCGGTAGTCACGGGCGGGGAGCGACACCGCCCGCTCGGCCCGCGCGCGGGTGTACACCTTGGCGGGCCGGCCGGCCCCCGGCCCCGAACGGCCCGTCAGGCGGCGGCTGCCGCTTTCCAGCAGCCCGGCCTCGGTCAGCCTGTCGAGGTGGTGCGCGGCGAGCGTACGCGCCACCCCGGCCGCCTCGGCGGCCTCGTTGCGGCCGACCTCGCGGCCCTGCGCCGCCACGTACTCGTACAAGCGGCGCCGTACCGGGTCCTGCAAGGCCGCGATCGCGTCGATGTCTGCCATGTCCTCCATCCGGCCATTCTAGGAACAACACAGGTTGGAGATAGAAGGGAGAGGCACGTGCTCCCGGCCGGTGCGCCGGACCGCGGCGGCGCCGGTGAGCCGTTTCGCGGTCGGGTGGCGATCGTGGCCAGTCCGGCGACGCCGATGAGGTAGAGGACCACCGCGATGACGCCGCCAGCAGGATGAGCCCACCCAGCGCACTGCCCAGGTGCAGCCGTTGGGCGAGTACGTCGGTGGTGTCGGAGAGTTTGATCCCCGCGTACCAGATGACGGCCGCACTGACCACGAACAACAACAGCAGCACTACGGAGCCCGGAGATCCCATGGCGCCGTGAGTACCCGCCGGCCCGGCCGGGAACCGGCCCGGCCGGTGAGGGGGCGACGGCTACGCGGCTTGCTGGGAGGCGGCGGCGTCGGGGCGCAGGTCGTCGAGCGTGAGCCGGTGTGCCGGAGGGTCGGGGAGCAGGATCCGGTGGGTGGTGCGCAGGTCGGGGCCGACGTGGAGGAGCGCACCGGGTGCCAGCTGACGCCAGTGCGGGTTGTCGTCCATGCGCTCGCTGGCCACGACGACGGCGGGGTGGCCGGCGAGGTGGGCGGAGTGGACGCGTATCCGGCCGTGGCTGCCGCTGTGGTCCAGGTGCCTGCCGCCGTGCTGGCCGCCCGCCGCACGCTCGAGAACGTACAGCTCGTGGGTGTCCGGGTAGCGCAGTGCCCACAGCTGGTCGGAGGTGATGAGGATCAGGTTGAGGGCGAAGACGGGCAGGTTGCGGGCGACCCAGCGGGCAGCGCGTTCGATGCCGGCGGTGACGTCGCCGCCGGATTCACGGGTCTCCCGGGTGATCAGGGCGAAGAACCGCTCGGAGTCCGTGTCGCCCCTGACCAGTGACCGGTCCTCTCCCAGGTGGGCGTCGAGGGCGTCGAGGCCCTCGATGACCCCGTTGTGCGCGAACAGCCGCCCGTCCTGCTCGAAGGGATGGGTGTTACGGGCGTCCAGGCTGCCGGTGGAGGCGAAGCGCAGATGGGCGAGGAAGGTCTCCGACGCGACCTGCCGGGCGTCCTGGGCGAAGGCGCGGTCGCGGTAGGCGGCGATCGGGGCCTTGTCGACGTGCGGGGAGCCGTCGGCGGTGAAGTAGCCCAGGCCGGTGCCGTCGGGGTCGCGGTGGCTCTGGTCGTCGAGGCTGTCGGGGGCGTCCAGTAGCCAGAAGGTGGCGTGCGTACGCTGTGGTGCGCTGCTCAGGCCGAACAGGCGGCACATCGGCGTCCTCCTCGTGGGTGATGATGCGGGCCGGCTGACGGCCGTCAGGGGGCCGGCCGGTCCTCACCGGGGCGGCGCAGCACCGTGAGCAGGTCATGGCGCTGAGCCAGGGCTTGAAGGGAGAGGGTCCGGTACCCGACCCGGTCGAACAGTACGCTGATGCGGTCCGGTTCCCCGCTCAGGACCGTGCCGTCGCCCCACTGCTCGTGCCGGACCTCGGTTCCGGTCGGGTAGCGGGCGGGAGGGTGCGCGAACCGCTCGGTGTCTGCGGCGTCGTGGTCCGGCCGGCCGGCCGCCTTCTCGCAGGTGTCACAGTTCCCGCACGGGGCTTCGTAGGCTTCTCCGAAGTAACCGAGCAGGAAGTGCCGTCGGCAGCCGGTCGTCTCGGCGTACGCCCGTGCCATGTCCACCCGTGATCGTTCGGTGCGGCGGTGGGCCTCGGCCGCCCCCTCCGCCCGCTGTACCGCCCGGGCGGGTGACACGCCTTCGGTGGGGCGCACCCCGCCGCTCTCCGCCGCGGCGACGGCACCGGCCTCCTCCAGGAGGTTGACCGCCGCGGTGACCCGTTTCCTGGACAGACCCGTGTCGTGGTGCAGCTCGTCCAGGCCGGCGGCGCCCGCGCGGTGGTCGTGGAGGGCCCAGGTCACCTGGGACAGGGCCTCTTCGCCCGTGGTCCGGCTCGCGAAGTACGTCTGCATCCCGGTGTCCTCGGCCCGGTAGTGCAGCACGGCGAGAGCGGGACGCCCGTCCCTGCCGCAGCGGCCTATCTCCTGGTAGTAGGCGTCCAGGGAGCCGGGCAGCGAAGCGTGGACGACGAACCGCACGTCGTCCTTGTCGATGCCCATGCCGAACGCCGAGGTCGCCACGATGACGTCGGTCTCACCGGCCAGGAAGGCCTCGTGGACGCGGGCGCGTTCGGCGGCGCGCCGTCCGGCGTGGTAGGCCTCGGCGGCCAGCCCGAGAGAGGCCAGTTCGCCCGCGTAGTCCTCGCTGTCCTTGCGGGTCGCCGCGTAGACGATGCCCGGCTTGGGTTCGGCGGCGGCCCGCTCGACGACAGCCCGCCGACGTTCGCTCTCCCCGAGGAAGCGGCGCACCTCCAGCCTGATGTTCGGCCGGTCGAAACCGGTGACCATCAGCCGGGGCCGGCGCATGCCGAGCCGCTCCGTGATCTCCCGGCGCACCGGTGGGGCGGCGGTCGCGGTCAGGGCCAGGACCGGTGGTCTGCCCACCCGCTGTGCGGCCTGCTCAAGGCGCAGGTAGTCGGGGCGGAAGTCGTGCCCCCAGGAGGTAATGCACTGGGCTTCGTCCACCACGAACAGGTCCGGGCGCGCCTCGGCCAGCCGGTCCAGGACATCGTCTCGGGCCAGTTGCTCCGGTGACAGGTAGACGAAACGGGCCCGGCCCTCGCGTACCGCGTCCCAGGCGGCCTCGGTCTCGGCACCGCTCAGGTCCGAGTTGATCGCGACGGCCCCGGGTGCCCGGTCGCCCTCGGGCAGGCCGGCGATCTGGTCCCGCTGCAGGGCGATCAGTGGAGAAACGACCACGGTGGGGCCGGAGAGCAGCAGTGCCGGGACCTGGTAGACGGCCGACTTGCCGGAACCGGTCGGCATGACGACGAGGGTGTCGTGGCCGCGCAGGACCCACTCCATGGCCGTGAGCTGCTCCGGCAGAAGACGCTCCCAGCCGTAGACGTCCGCTGCCGCGCGGCGCAGACGTCCGGCCGGGTCCTCGTGTTCCGTTCGCGGCTCCGTCGTCCTCGCCATGTGCACCGCTCCTTCGCCTGTCCGCCTGACGGGCACCGGGTACCCGGCGAAGTCCGCGTACCACCCGGCCCTGCGGCGGGACGGCGAAAGGGGGTACCCGGAAGTCCGTGGCGTCCCCGTGCGGGGACCGCGGACCCGGAGGCACGGTGGAGGAGCACGTACCAGAGGACCTGGCGGTCGTGGTCCAGGCCGACGGGGCGGTCATGGTGTGGAGCGCCGGAGCCCGGCGACTGCTGGGATACGAACCCGGCGAGATCGTGGGCCGACCCGCCGCCGGTCTGCTCGACGCCGCCCTCCCCGAGGCCGCGCGGCGTCAGGTGGCCGACGGGCGCCGGTGTGCCGGCGAGGTCGCGCTCAGGCACCGGGACGGGTGGCGTGTCGTGGTGCGGCTGCAGGGCACCCCGATGCTGGACGCGGGCCGCGAACGGCTCTGGCTCGTGACCGGTTGCGCGCCGGTTGAAGTGGCCGGCCCGGCCGGGCCGGCGGCGGCCCTGTGGGACCTGGCGCTGGCGCAGCTCCCCATAGCGGTGGCCGTCTACGACCGCGAGGCCCGGTTGGTGTCCGCCAACGAGGCCATGGACCGGGTGATGGGCAGGCCGCTGGAGGACATGCGGGGGCTGACCCTGTGGGAGCTGGAGCCCAGGCCGCCGTTCGACGAGTTCGACCGCCTCCAGCGGGACGTCCTGCGCACCGGGGAGATGATCTTCCACGAGGCGCACGTCACGGCTCCCGGTGAGACGCGACGACATGCCTGGTCGATTTCTCTGTCACCGCTGAAGGACGAGAGCGGCTCCGTCCTGGGGATGTCCGCGGCCGTGTTCGACACCACGGAGCAGTACTGGGCCCGCCGCCGGCTGGCGGTCCTCAACGACGCCAGCCTCCGCATCGGCAGCACCCTCGACGTGATCCGGACGGCGGAGGAACTGGCCGAGGTGGCCGTGGCGGGGTTCGCGGACTTCGTCACCGTGGACCTGCTGGAGTCCGTCGCCCTCGGCGACGAGCCGGAACCGGTGCCGCTGGACGAGCCGGTCACCGTACGCCGCACGGCGCAACGGTCCGTCCTGGAGGGCTGCCCGGAGTCGGTGGTGGCCTCGGGCGCCACGACGTTCTACCCGGTGGGGACGCCACCGATGCGGGCACTCGTCGCCGGCCGGGGCACCCGGCCCGTGCCGGGGGATCCGGGACTGCGTGAGTGGATCAGGTCCTCTCCCCCTCGCGCCGAGAAGATGGCCAAGTACAAGATCCACTCGTTGATGATGGTGCCGCTCCGCGCCCGTGGGGTGACCCTGGGGCTGGTGCACCTCATGCGGCACCGGACGGCGGAGGCCTTCAGCGAGGACGACCTGCTGCTGGCGGAGGAGATCGCCGCCAGGGCCGCGGTGAGTGTGGACAACGCCCGCCGGTACACCCGGGAACGCCGCACGGCGCTGGCGCTCCAGCGCAGCCTCCTTCCCGAGCGACCGCCGGGTCTGACGGCGATGGAAGTGGCCTACCGCTATCTGCCGGCCGGCTCCGGCGCGGACGTCGGCGGTGACTGGTTCGACGTGATTCCGCTGTCCGGCGCCCGGGTCGCCCTGGTCGTGGGCGACGTGGTGGGCCACGGGATCCACGCCTCGGCCACGATGGGCCGCCTGAGGACCGCCGTACGGACCCTCGCGGACGTCGACCTCGCCCCCGACGAACTGCTCACCCAGCTCGACGACCTCGTCATCAGGCTCGACCGGGAGGAGGGTCCGGAAGCACGCGGCCGGGCGGAGGACGCGTCCGGGGAGGTCGGGGCGACCTGCCTGTACGCCGTGTACGACCCCGTCTCCCACCGCTGCACCATGGCCCGTGCCGGGCATCCGCCGCCCGCGCTGGTCACCCCCGGCGGCGGCGTCGGATTCGTGGACCTGCCGGCCGGACCGCCCCTCGGCCTCGGCGGCCTGCCGTTCGAAGCCGCGGAGGTGGACCTGGAGGAGGGCAGCCTGCTGGCCTTGTACACCGACGGCCTGGTCGAGGCCGCCGACCACGACATCGAGGTGGGTCTCAGCCTGCTGCGCCGGTCGCTGAGCGGCCCGCCGGGACCGCTGGACGAGACCTGTGACGAGGTGCTGGGCACCGTACTGACCGACCGTCCCGCCGACGACATCGTCCTGATGCTGGCCCGGACGTCCGCCTTCGACGCCACGAAGGTGCGCACCTGGCAGCTGCCGCAGGATCCCGCGGCCGTGGCCGGTGCCCGCAAGATGGCGGGCGAACAGCTGGCGGCCTGGGGGCTGACGGAGACGGCGTTCACCACCGAACTGGTCGTCAGCGAACTGGTCACCAACGCCGTCCGGTACGGCGACAGCCCCATCGTCCTGCGGCTCATCCGCGACTCGACGCTGATCTGCGAGGTCTCCGACGGCAGCAGCACCGCGCCGCACCTGCGGCGCGCCCGCGTCTTCGACGAGGGCGGGCGCGGTCTGCTGCTCGTCGCCCATGTCTGCGAGCGCTGGGGCAGCCGCCAGACCTCCACCGGCAAGACCATCTGGGCCGAACAGCCGCTGCCCGCGCCGCCGCCCTCCGAGGCAGAGAGGTGATCGTCCTGCGGCGTGCCGATGGCGGCATGCCTATGACCAGCCGGATCGCCGGGGCAGCGACTTCGTCCCGTGGGCCGGTGGTGTTCTGGTCACCGACGGTGAGCTGGTCCTCGGTGCCGCGGGCGCGTCCGGCGCCCATGCCGTCGAAGACGAGGAGGCCGTGCGAACACCGGTACGGCGCTGGCCGGAGCGCCGTACCGTCAGCTGGCCCCCGGGCGGAAGTCGCCGATGCCGTGAACGTTCGTCTCCGCTGCGTTAACCTCGCCCCTGTTGGAAACGAACTGACGTACGTCGAAAAATACTTCGGGGGGTCCGTTGTCGGAACAGCCGCCGGTGCCACCGGAATCGCCGGCGAACCAGGCCGCCGCGCTGCGGCAGGCCGGTGCCTCGCCCCTGGGGCCCGGCGACCCGAGGCGCGTCGGGCCCTATGCGCCGCTGGGCCTGCTCGGCAGCGGAGGCATGGGACGGGTCTACCTGGCACGCCCGGCGACCGGCGGGTCCGGTCCGGTCGCGGTCAAGGTGATCAGACCGGAGTACGCCGAGGACGCCAGGTTCCGGCGCCGGTTCGAGCGCGAGGCATCGGTGCACGCCCGGGTCCGTACGCCGCACACCGCGAGGTTATGCGGCACGGGCTTCCAGGACGAGCTGCTGTGGATGGCGACCGAATATCTCCCGGGCCTCGACCTGGCGGAGGCCGTGCGTGGGGGCGGTGCCCTGGAGACGCCCGCGGTGTGGCGCCTGGTGGCACAGCTGGGACAGGCGCTTGCCGATCTCTCCGCGGCCGGGATCGTGCACCGGGACCTCAAACCGTCCAACGTGCTGCTGTCCCTCCGGGGCGTGCATGTGATCGACTTCGGTATCTCCAAAGCCGCGGACGCGAGCGCGATCACCGGCACGGGCAACCGGGTGGGAACTCCGGCCTACATGTCGCCGGAACACCTGAGGGAGGGCCGGTGCGACACGGCGTCGGACGTGTTCTCCACGGCCGGGGCGCTGGTCTACGCGGCCACGGGACACGCCCCGTTCGGTGACGGCACGGGCGTGGACGTGATGCACCGGGTGGCGTTCGAGGAGCCCGATCCGGAGCTGCTCAGCGCGATAGCGGGAGCGGATCCGGCGCTCGGTTCCCTGCTGTCCCGTTGTCTGGCCAAGGAACCGGAGCGGCGGCCCACCCCTCGGGAGCTGATCGACGCGGCCGGAGCGTACGCAGCGACGGACGGCTGGCCCGAACCGCTCCGGGGCGAGCTGCTGGCCCGGCAGGAGGCGTACGAGACGCTGCGGGACCTCCCTGTCGGCGCAGCGGCCCGTTCCCGGCCCACGGACGAGCGGCCGGCGGCGGCACCACCGGCCGCGGCGGCGCCGGTGCTCCGGCCCGCTGCGCCGAGTCCGGCAGAACCGCAGGAGCCGGGCGAAGGTCTGTCGGCCGTCGCTCCGTGCGAGCGGTCAGCCGCGGTCGCAATCCACGGGCGGGCGCGGAAGACGCGGCTGGCCGTCGCGGTCGGTGCGGTGCTCTGCGCGGTGGCGGTGGCGGTGGCGGTGGGGGGATTCCTGCTCACCCGCCAGGACGCCGCCGCGAGCGGCTCCTCCCCCGGGACCGGTTCAAGCACCGCGTTCGGCGCCCTGCCCGGGCAGGGCGGTTCCCGGCCGGCCTCCCACGGCACGGACGCCACCTCCTCCCCAGCGGCGTCGGGCGAGGACGCGGACGGCGCGCCCGGCGGCGACGTACGTGCCCCGCGGCCCGCTGCCTCCGGCTCCGCCGGCGAACCGAGGCCCAACGGTCCCTCCGCCTCCGCCTCCGCCGCCCACCCGAGTTCCCCGGCCGGCACGGAGGCCGCCCCCTCCTCGGCCGGCCCCCGTCCGGAACCCTCGACTCCGGCCTGGATCTCCGATTGCACGTTCTACTACGGCAACGGACGCACCCGCGCGGGAGACAGCGGGAAACGCGTGTCGCAGGTGCAGTGCATGCTGACGAAGCGGGGATATGACGTGACGGACGGCGTCGACGGCGAGTTCGGTGCCGGCACCGAGTCCGCGGTGCGCGGATTCCAGAGCGACAAGGGACTGGACGCGGACGGCGTCGTGGGGCGCGCGACCTGGGTCGCGCTGCGCAGCACGGACTGAGCGGCCGCCTCAGCTCCCGAGCGTCAGCGGCGTGTCGATCTCGTCGACGAGCTGGGGCCCGTCGGTGCGCACGTCGTTGACGGCCGTGGATACCGGGCGCGCGTGAAGGTGGCCCCCTGCGGGCTGTGTGAGCAGGGCGCGCAGTTCGTCGGGGTCCTGGCTGCCGGAGTCGAGCCAGGCGTCGTAGTCGGCCTCGCCCAGTGCGAGCGGCATGCGCGGGTGGACACGCCCGGCCGCGTCCGTCGCCCCCGTGGTGATGATGGTGCACGTCATCAGCCAGGCGGCGGGGTCGTCGTCCCGCTCGACCGCCGGGTCGCGCCAGTACGCGTACAGCCCGGCGAGCGCCATGATCCGGTCGTCCTCGGGGTGGATGAAGTACGGCTGCTTGCGGATCCGGCCCGTGGCCGGGTCCCTGGCCCGCTGCCACTCGTAGAAGCCGTCCGCCGGCAGCAGACAGCGGTGCCTGAGGAACGCGCGGCGGAAGGCCGGCTTCTCGTGCACGGTCTCCACCCGCGCGTTGATCAGCCGCGCGCCGATCCCGGCGTCCGCGGCCCACGACGGCACCAGGCCCCAGCGCAGCGGCAGCAATTCCCGCCCCACCGGACCGGCCTCGTCGCCACCGCGCGGTGCGCGCTCGAGAACGGCCCACACGTCATCGGTCGGGGCGACGTTCCAGCTCGGCGCGAGCCGCTCCTCGGCACGCCAGTCGCTGACGTGGAAGTGCCGGATCAGGTCCTGCGGACTACGGGTGGACACGTATCGACCGCACATGCAGCCACTCTGCCACCGCACGACGTTCCTCGTCGCCCTGTCGTGGGCCACCGCGCCCCGGCGGCTCCTCTCCGAACACCTGCTTGCGCAGATTTGCAGAAAGATTCAGCATCTTCTTGCCTGCCGTGCGGACGGCTGCTTGACTCACCACCTCGAAGCGAGAGGAACGGGCCGACTGCCATGACCCACGAGACCGATGTCCTCGTCCTGGGCGGCGCGGGGGTGGACACCGTCGTCCACGTCCCGGAGCTGCCGCTCCCCTACGCCGACAGCTACATGATCCGGCCGGGCATCGTGACCCGGGCCGGCCAGAGCGGGGACTTCGTCGCGCTCGGCGTGAGCGCCCTGGGCCTGCGCACCCACCACATCGACCTGGTCGGCGCCGACCCCGAGGGCGACCTGGTGCGCGCGCTGCACCGGGACCGGGGCATCCCGCTCACCGAGGTGCCCTCCGCCGCGGGCACCAAGCGCGCGGTCAACCTGGTCGGCCCGGACGGGCGGCGGCTGTCCCTGTACGACGACACCCGCAGCCAGGAATCCGACCGGCTGCCCGAGGACACCGTACGCACCCTGGCCGCCGCCAGCCGGCACGCCCACGTGGTGATCACCCACCCGTGCGCGTACGCGCTGCCGGTACTGCGCGAGTCCGAGGTGACCATCTCGACGGACCTGCACAACTGGGACGGCGTCAACCCCTACCACGAGGCCTTCGCCCTCGCCGCGGACCTGGTCTTCCTGTCCACCACCGCCCTGGCCGACCCGGAGCGCACCATGCGGGACATCGCCGCGCGCGGACGGGCCCGGATCGTCGTGGCCACCGCCGGGGCCGAGGGCGCGCACCTGCTCGTCGACGACGAGCTCACCCACGTACCCGCCGTCACGCCCCCCGCTCCGGTCGTGGACTCCAACGGCGCGGGCGACGCCTTCGCCTCCGGCTTCCTGCTCGGCTGGCTGGGCGGCGCGGACCCGCAGCGCTGCGCGCGGTACGGCGCGGTCGCCGGCGCCCACGCCTGCACGGTGCCGTCGACGCGCGCCGACGCCATCGGACGGGCCGAACTCCTCGCCAGGGCGGCCGCCCCGGACGCAGCCGAGGCCCTGCGCACCTGATGCCCCCGCGGATGAGCCGGTCCACGGTCGCGGCCCCGGCCTTCTTCCCCCGTCCGGTCAGCACACCGGCCGGGCCCTCGTACCCTGTCTCCCGTGCCGTCCTCCCCGCTGCGTCGCGTGGCCGTCCTCGTGCTCGAAGGTGCGAAGCCGCTCGATGTCGGCATTCCCGCGCAGGTGTTCACGACCCGGGCGAGCATGCCGTACGAGGTGCGGGTGTGCGGCGCGGCGTCCGGGCTGGTCACCGGGGGCGACGGGCTGGCGTACCACGTCGCCCACGGCCTCGACACACTGGAATGGGCCGACGTCGTCTTCGTCCCCGGCTACCGGTTCCCGGACCGCGACGACCCCCCGCAGGCCGTCGTCGACGCGCTGATCGCCGCGCATGACCGAGGCGCACGGCTGGCCGCCATCTCGACCGGCGCCTTCGCGCTCGCCCGCACGGGCCTGCTCGACGGCAGGCGCGCCACGACGCACTGGCATTACTCGCGGGCACTCGCGCAGCGGTATCCGCTCGTCCGGGTCGACGAGAACGTCCTGTTCGTCGACGAGGGCAGTGTGCTGACGTCGGCCGGCGCCGCCTCGGGCATCGACCTGTGCCTGCACATCCTGCGCGGCGACCTCGGGGTGGCCGCGTCGAACCACGCGGCCCGGCGCCTGGTCGCCGCCCCCTACCGCAGCGGCGGCCAGGCGCAGTACGTGCCGCGCAGTGTGCCCGAACCGCTGGGTGAACGGTTCGCCGCGACCCGCGAATGGGCCCTGCACCGGCTCGGCGAGCCCCTCGGCCTCGAAGCCCTCGCCCAGCACGCGGCGGTCTCACCGCGCACGTTCTCGCGGCGCTTCGTCGAGGACACCGGGTACACGCCGATGCAGTGGGTCATGCGTGCCCGTATCGACCTGGCCCGTGAGCTGCTCGAGCGTTCGGAGCGCAGCGTCGAGCAGATCGCGGGCGACGTCGGTCTCGGCACCGGTGCGAATCTGCGGATGCACTTCCAGCGCATCCTCGGCACCACTCCCAGCGAGTACCGGCGCACCTTCACCCGGGGCGAGTAGCCCGCCGCCCGGCGCCCTGGCGCGATCCTTTCGAACCATGGCGCTCACGCCAGGGCCACGGCCTGATCAGGCACGCGAGGCTGGTGACGAACCGAAGGGACACCTCACATGACTCGCATCGCCATCAACGGATTCGGCCGCATCGGGCGCAATGTGCTGCGCGCGATGCTGGAACGCGGCAGTGACCTCGAGATCGTCGCCGTCAACGACCTCACCGAGCCGGTCACCCTCGCCCGGCTCCTCGCCTACGACTCGACGGCCGGACGGCTCGGCCGTCCGGTGACCGTAGACGGCAACGCCCTTGTCGTCGACGGCCGGCGCATCACGGTTCTCGCCGAGCGGGAGCCGGCGCGGCTGCCGTGGGCCGAGCTCGGCGTCGACCTCGTGCTGGAGGCGACCGGCCGCTTCACGTCGGCCCGGGACGCCCGCGCCCACCTGGCGGCGGGAGCGAAGAAGGTCCTCGTCAGCGCGCCGTCGGACGGCGCCGACGTCACGCTCGCGTACGGGGTCAACACCGAGGCGTACGACCCGGCCGCGCACACGGTCGTCTCGAACGCCTCGTGCACGACCAACGCGCTGGCGCCGCTCGCCGCGGTGCTGGACGAGCTCGCCGGCATCGAGCACGGCTTCATGACCACGGTGCACGCCTACACGCAGGAGCAGAATCTGCAGGACGGTCCGCACCGCGACGCCCGCCGTGCCCGTGCCGCCGCTGTCAACATCGTGCCCACCACGACGGGCGCCGCGAAGGCGATCGGCCTCGTGCTGCCCGGTCTGGACGGCAAGCTGTCGGGCGACTCGATCCGCGTGCCCGTGCCGGTCGGCTCGATCGTCGAACTCAACACCACCGTCGCCCGTGACGTGACCCGCGAGGACGTGCTGGACGCGTACCGTGCTGCCGCGCAGGGCCGGCTCGCCGGTGTCCTCGAGTACTCCGAGGACCCGCTCGTGTCGTCCGACATCACGGGCAACCCCGCCTCGTCGATCTTCGACGCGGCCCTCACCCGCGTCGACGGCCGCCACGTCAAGGTGGTCGCCTGGTACGACAACGAGTGGGGCTTCTCCAACCGTGTGATCGACACGCTGGAACTCCTCGCCACGCGCTGACCGGGGTTCCGTGCTGGCGCCGCGCTCCATTCTCTGACTAGAGTCAGAGAATGGAGGAGACGCAGATCGAGCAGGTCCGGCGGTTCAACCGCACCGTGACCGCACGCGTGGGGGTACTGCACGACCGCTACCTGGGCCGTGACCGGCCGATCGGCGAGGCCCGGCTGCTGTGGGAGACCGGTGAGCGGGGCCGGGACGTGCGCCGGCTGCGCGAGCGTCTCGGTCTCGACTCCGGCTACGTCAGCCGGCTGCTGCGCTCCCTGGAGACGGCCGGTCTGGTCACCGTGGAACCGCAGCCGGAGGACCGGCGGGTGCGCACGGTCCGGCTCACCGAAGCGGGCCGGGCCGAGCGCGCCCTGCTCGACCGCCGCAGCGACGAGCTGGCCGGTTCCCTGCTGGAGCCGCTCAACGACGCCCAGCGCGCCCGGCTGGTCGCGGCCATGGCCGAGGTCGACCGGTTGCTGACCGCCGCGACGGTCACGCTTGACACCGTCGCCCCGGACCACCCCGACGCCGAGCGCTGTCTTCGTGCCTACTTCACCGAGTTGCAGGAGCGCTTCGAGACCGGCTTCGACCCAGCGCGGAGTCTGCTGCCCGACGCCGGCGAACTCCGTCCGCCCCGCGGCCTGTTCCTCATCGCCCGGCTGCGCGGCGAGCCGGTCGGCTGTGCCGGTCTCAAGCTGCCGTCCGGCGCACCCGCCGAGATCAAACGCATGTGGGTCGCTCCGCACGCCCGCGGCCTCGGGCTCGGCCGCCGGTTCCTGACCGAACTGGAGGCCCGGGCCGTCCAGCACGGCCGCGACGTGCTTCGCCTGGACACCAACGAGGCGCTCACCGCCGCGATCAGCCTGTACCACTCCCAGGGTTTCCAGGAGGTCCCCGCCTTCAACGACGAGCCGTACGCCCACCACTGGTTCGAGAAGCGGCTCAGCACGCCTCCGCCGACGCCGGACCGGGCGCGGCCGGGGCCGGTCCCGGGCGACTGACCGGCGTCCTCAATCGGTCCGGGCGGCCAGTCCGGTCACGCCGGTCCGGCCGTTGTGGACCGCGGGGTCCGGCAGCCGCCGTCGCGGGCGTCGGGGGATGGTGAGGACGGCGAGGCAGGCGATGACGAGGGCGATGCCCGCCCAGCCGGTGACGGGAAGACGTTCGCCGACGACCAGGACGGCGAGTACGGCGGCGACGGCCGGTTCGAGCAGGGACAGGGTGGTGGCGGTGCTGGCGGGCACGTGGGCGAGGCCCCGGCCGAACAGCACGTAGCCGGCGAACATGGGCACCAGCGCCATGTAGGCGCCGACGGCCGCGTCGGACCAGGAAGCGATGAGCGGGGCGCCGGTGACCACCAGGACGGGCAGGAGGAGCAGGCCGCCCAGTCCGAAGACGCCGCCCATCGCCGCGCGGGACGGTGTTCCACCGGTGATGAGACGGTGTGCGGCCCAGGAGTACAGGGCGTAGGTCGCGGCGGCGACGAGTCCGAGACCGACGCCGGCCAGGGTGCCGGCCACGGACCCCGGCCCCGTGCCGTCGGCGGCGTGGGCGGCTTCGGCCGTGCACAGCAGGACGGTGCCGAGCAGGCCGAGGCCGGCCGCGAGCGTCCAGCGGCGGGTGAGCCGCCGGGCGTCCACGACGCGCTCGATCAGGGCCGAGGCCAGCGGGGCGGCGCCGATCGTCACCACAGTGCCCACCGCGACGCCGGCCAGGCGCATGGAGCTGTAGAAGGCCAGGGGATACACCGCCACCGAGGCGGCGCCGAGCAGTACCGTGCCGCGCCGGTCACGCAGCCGGGCGGCGTGGCGGCTGATCTGCCGTGCGGCGGCGAGGGCCTGGAGGAGCCCGCCCAGGCCCATGGCGACGGCACCGATGGCGAGCGGGCCCACGTCCGGGGCGAAGGTGGCGGCCGTGCCCGTCGTCCCCCACAGCAGGGAGGCGGCCAGCACGCACAGGGCTCCCGTGCCCGCGGACCGGCCGCGGTCACCGCCCCTCACAGCCGGTCCAGCAGGGCCGCCGCGAGCGAGCGGGCGTGCTGGAGGCGTTCGCCGTCACCCTCCAGCCCGGCCCGGGCCGTCGCGCCCTCCAGGAGGAAGGCGAGGTGCTCGGCCGTCGCACGCGCCTCGTCGGGGCGGCCGGGCAGCAGTTCCTCCAGGTGACCGGCGAGCAGCCGCTCGACCTCCTCCTTGTGGGCGCGCACCACGGCCCGGCCCTCGTCCCCGGCCGGCAGTTCGGCGGCGGCGTTGAGGAGGCCACAGCCGCGGAAGCCGTGCTCGTAGGCGAAGGCCGCGTGGTCGGCGTACGCGTCGAAGACCGCCAGCGCCCGGTCGCGCGGACCCCGGGCGTGCTCCAGCCGGGCCCGGTACAGGCCGAGCCACTCCAGGTGCCGGGCGTCGAGGTAGGCCCGGACGAGGTCGGCCTTGGAGGAGAAGTTGTTGTACAGGCTCATCTTCGCGACCCCGGCCTCGGCGGTGATCGTGTCGATGCCGGTCGCCGCCACCCCGTCGGCGTAGAAGCGGCGGGCAGCCGCCTCCAGCAACCGCTCCCGCGCCGGACGCCGCCTCCCGCTCCCCGGCGTGCCCACGTCTCTCTCGCTCATCGCTGTCCAAACCAGGTAGGTAGGTAGGTCTACCTAGAATAGACGGCCCGGCCGGCGGGAGGCTGTCGCCGCGGTCCCTTCGGACCCGATTCCACTGCGCCGAATGGGTACCCGGAATGGTCCGAGGAACCATCACTCGTTCTCGAGGTGAAGGCAATGACCACTTCTCCCCGGCCGTCCATGGAGACGCACCCCGACATCCTCGAAATGCGCCAGCGGCAAGAGCTGGCCGAGCGCGCGACCAGCACCCCGCAGGGGCAGGCCGTCGGGACGCTGGCCTTCCTGACCGGCATCTACCTGGCGGCGTCACCGTGGATCACCGGTTTCAACGGCCTGTCCACACTCGCCGTCACCAACCTCCTGGTCGGCCTCGCCTACGCCCTCCTGATGAGCGGGGGCTTCGGCCGAGCCTACGAACGTACGCACAGCATGGCGTGGGGAGCCTGCGCCCTGGGAGTGTGGACGATCATCGCGCCGTGGGTGGTGGCGGGCAACGCCAGCACCACGAAGACGATCGTCAACAACGTCATCACCGGCGTCATCGCCCTCCTTCTCGCCCTGGCCGCCAGCGCGGCCGCCCGGGCGGCGGAATCGACGAAAGCCCGAGGAGGCATGACGGCACCCTACGCACACGGCCGCTGACCCACGGCCCGGGGGGCGGCGGGGGGGGGGGCCGCGGCCGCCCCGCGGGGGGGGCCCCCCCCCCCCCCCCCACCCGCCCCCCGC